>CAZBZX010000300.1:3630-5996 GCA_964496465.1 uncultured Bacteroidales bacterium | reverse complement strand
CTTTCCCCCTCATTGGAATTACAAACTTCTTTTCACCACTGTCCAATTTAGCAATAAAAACAGCTAAATTTCTGTCCTGCTCCGGTTTTGCAAGTTCTTTTTTCAAATTTACCGTAAAAGCATCAACTCCTTCTTTTTTATCACCATTTAAATCAACCACATAGCTATCAACAATATATTTAATATATTCCTCTTCAATATATTTATCTTTCTTTTTAGCAGTTGCTATTTCTGTAGCTTTATTTATCGATTTAAGGATATCAGTTTCCTTGGCAATTTTCAAATTTTTTTCCTGTAAAGGTTTTAAAACAGTTGCAGCTAATGATAAAAAAGTAGCAACTATAATAACCATTACTGAGGAAAAAATAAAAATATACCGGTTTGAAAAGTTTCTCATTTTATAATTGTTTATTTTATATTTTTTATTGTCAATTTTTAATTGATAATTGAGCTGTTTTTCTGGATGCAATAAAAATTGCTGTCAATTCTGTTGCTTCTAATAATAATGAATTTAAATCTTCATACTTTAATAAATTTTCATCTCTAATAAATTCTAGCCAAAACAAGCTTTCATCAACCTCTTCAACAACTATTCCTAATTTAGATACAAAACTTCTTTTTGATTGGGCCACACAAGTAGCACGATAATTTGCAGCAACTGATGTTGAACTACGAATTAATTGACCCTGCAAATGATTTCCTAACTTATCATTTGGTAGTAAAAGTGCCAATTTTACAATATTATGAGCAAATTGCTTGGTCCTTTCTTTTAACTCTTTTTCTTTCATTTATTGTAAATATTCAATAAAAAATTATCAATCAAAAATTAAAAATTTAAACTTTTGCTCGTTTAAGCCTTCTTTTTATGTTGGATTCAACAACATAATGATCAATAAGTGGGGCGAATGTATTCATTAATAAAATTGCTAACATTACTCCTTCAGGGTATGCCGGATTCAGCACCCGGATTAATATGGCTAAAAATCCTATCAAAAATCCATAAATCCATTTACCTCTTTCGGTTTGTGCACCGGAAACAGGGTCGGTTGCCATAAAAACCACTCCAAAAGCAAAGCCTCCTAAAAAAAGATGTTGCCAATAAGGTAGTTCCATGTAAGGGTTCACAGCAAAAATATTTAACAGAATACCCATTACACTACCTCCAACAATTGCAGAAAAGATTATTTTCCAGCTTCCAACTCCAGTGTATATCAAAATAAATGCGCCTAACAATATAGCCAACGTTGAAGTTTCTCCAATTGATCCGGGAATAAACCCGAAAAACATATCTGATGCAGTTATCTTTTGACCGATTGCATTTAAAAACTCATGTTTTCCTTCAGCAGCTTGTGCTAAAACGGTAGCGCCAGAAAAACCATCAATAATTCCTTTCCCATCTGTTAAGCCGGATATCCATATTTTATCTCCTGACATTTTTGAGGGATAGGCAAAAAATAAGAAAGCCCTGGCTAATAAGGCCGGATTCCAAATATTCATTCCGGTTCCACCAAAGACCTCTTTGCCAATAATTACAGCAAAAGCAGTAGCAACTGCAATCATCCATAAAGGGGTATCAACTGGTAATACTAATGGAATAAGCATTCCGGTAACAAAATAACCTTCATTTACTTCATGCTTTCGAATTTGTGCGAAAATTATTTCAATTAATAAACCAACACCATATGAAACAATAATAATAGGTAATACTTTTAAAAAACCTTTAAGAAAAGCATCCATTAAGAAAAATGTTTCTCCATACTTTTCTCCCAAAGCTAAATAGTGATAATATCCTGTATTCCACATACCAAATAAAACGGCAGGGACCAATGCTATTAATACTACTATTAAACTTCTCTTCATATCAATGCTATCTCTAATATGCGAACCTTTTTTTGTAACTGTATTTGGAACATATAAAAAAGACTCGATGGCTTCAAAGGCTGAATATAATTTTTCGAATTTACCACCTTCTTCAAAATTCGGCCTTATTTTGTTTATATAATCTCTGAGAAACTTCATTACTAAATTTATTATTTTACATTTTTAATTTTTTATTGAAATTTGTGCCGTTTTCCTCGATGCAATAAAAATCGCTGTTAATTCACTTGCGTCCTTTAAAATAGGATTTATTTGGTTATATTTCAATAAATTTTCATCATTTATAAATTCTAACCAAAATAAACTCTCATCAACTTCTTCAATTACGATTCCTAATTTTGAAACAAAGCTCTTTTTAGATTGAGCTACACAGGTGGCCCTATAATTTGCCGCGACTGATGTCGAGCATCTTATCAATTGACCTTTTAAATGATTTCCTAGTTTATTATCTGGTAATGATAATACCAGCTTAACTGCATTATGAGCAA
>CAZBZX010000300.1:0-3620 GCA_964496465.1 uncultured Bacteroidales bacterium | reverse complement strand
TTTTGTTCTATCCTTTAACTCTTTTTCTTTCATAATAATTAATTCATATTCAATAATAAATAATAAATCAAAAATTGAAAATTACTTATTCCATTTCTTTTTTAATCGTATCTAATCCTGTGCGAATGATAGATTGCATTTCGGTTTTAGACGGACAAACAAATTCACATAGTGCAAAATCTTCTTCAATTACCTCATATATGCCTAATTGCTCCATCTTATCAATATCATCAACTAGAATAGCTTTTAATAACTGCATGGGGAAAATATCCATTGGTAGCACTTTCTCGTATTCACCAGTTATTACAAATGCTCTTTTTCCACCATGTATATTTGTATTCACTTTATATTCTTTACCTGGCATTAACCATGTTAAGAATGTTCGTGAGGCACTAAATTTATTTAATCCGGGTACCATCCAACCAAACATTTCGTATTGATTTCCTTCAGGAATTACTGTTACCTGAGCATCATAAAAACAAACAAATCCATCGGCATTAATTTTAGTTCCAGTCAATACATCACCACTTATATATCGAACATTTTCGCCATCTACATTATCTTTTATTATTTCCTTAATGGAAGCTCCAATAGCAGTTTTAAAATATCTAGGTTTCTTAACTTCCGAACCGGTAAGTGCAACAATCCTGGAAGTATCATATTTACCCTGTTCAAACAATTTACCAATGGTAATTACATCTTGCGGGTAAAGATACCATACAATATCACCTTTGTTTATAGGATCAATATGATGAATTTGAATTCCAACATTTCCGGCAGGGTGCTTTCCAATAAATGAATTAAGTTTAACATTTTTAGCTTTCGCAAATACTGGAGAAGGCGGATATTTTCCATTTACATTTAAATGAATAATTCCTTTTGTTAATTTTGATAAAGCATCAATTCCAGTTTGAAAAGATTGTTCTTTACCAGTAACAACAAAATCGTAATCAGGTGCAAGAGGTGCCGAATTAAATGCAGAAATAAATATAGATTTTGGTGTATCAGATGGATTTGCAATTATTCCATAAGGTCGTTGACGAATAAATGGCCAAAGCCCTGATTTTAATAATTTTTCAATGATATCTTCTCTTGACGCTTCAGTAGGATCAACTTTTCCAAAATCAATAAATTCATCTTTTTCATCCGCTTTAATTATTACTTCAAGAATTCTTCTACGTTCACCCCTTTTTATTTCAGCAATCGTACCACTTACAGGTGACGAAAATAAAACTTCAGGTTTGTACTTATCATAAAATAAAGTAGTACCAACTTTAACTTTATCCTCAACTTTTACTTGCATTTTGGGAGTCAATCCTTGAAAATCAGGTGGTTTAACTGCATAAAGATCAGAGCGATCGGTTTTAATGAAAATTTTTTCAGCGGTTCCTTTTAAGCGAATGTTTAATCCTTTTCTTAAACGGATTGTTTTTGACATGTTATAAATTTGATTTATTATTTTTACCGTAAAAATATATTTTTTTAATTAATATAATTCTAATTTAAAAACAAAATATTTATATATGCATAATTCTAACATTATTCATAATGACTTTAAATAAAATAATTAAAAAATACGTTATTTTACCCTAACATCAAAACACAATTATGATAAATGTACTGTTAAAACGAATTCTCAATACTATCATTTTCTTCATGTTACCCATTATTACTTATACACAGAAGGATGAAAGTCCTTCGATTAAAATATTTAAAGACACTATATATAATAAAAGTATTAAGACTGTGCAGATTTATAAAAATGGGAATTCTCAAAATCAGCCAATAATTCGATTAAATTATGGGGAAGAAATTGTATTAAGCTTTGACGAAATTTCAGATGAAATTAAAGACTATTATTATGATTTTATTCATTGTGATGCAAAATGGCGAGCAACAGACTTATCTCAAAATGAATATTTAGAAGGGTTTTTTGATAATCAGATTACAGATTATAAATACTCATTTAATACTTTTCATCATTATATTCATTATACAATTGTATTCCCAAATAATGATGTAAATCTTAAATTGTCAGGTAACTATGTAATTAATATTTATAAGGATTACAATAAAGACAGCATTATGCTTACAAGGCGGTTTTTTATTGTTGATCAAACTATAACTTTTGATGCTCAAATTAAAAAACCAATTATGTCGGAGTACTTTGAGAAAGGACAACAAATTTATTTTAAAATTAACCATGGAAATTATCGAATTTTTGACCCACATAATGATATTAAAATATTAATAAGGCAAAATGGACGATGGGACAATGCTATTACTAATATAAAACCACTTTTTATTAGTAATAATGAATTAGATTACAGATATCATGATAAAAATATATTCATGGGTGGAAGTGAATATCGTTATTTTTCTATTAAAAGTATGCGCTATCAATCGGAATTTATTAAAAATATTGAATACAGACTACCTTATTATTATGTTGAACTATTTGATGATAAACCACGGACTTTTAACCGGTATTTTTTTAATGATGATATTAATGGAAAATATATGATAGATGTGCAAGAAGGGACCAATAGCGAAACTGATGCAGATTATGTTTATGTAAGCTTTTCGTTACCTTATGATGCCCCATTTGTTGATGGAAACCTTTACATTTTTGGTGCCTTAACCAACTGGGAATTTTCTGATTATAACAATATGCAATATAATTTTGAAAAAAAAGCCTATGAAAAAACCTTACTGCTAAAACAAGGATATTATAATTATCAGTATGCCTTTGTTTTAAAAGGTTCTAAAATTGCCGACATTGAATTAATTGAAGGTAGTCATCACCAAACAGAAAATGACTACGAGATTTTTGTTTATCATCAAAAACCAGGTTCAAGATATACAGAGTTGATTGGCTATAAAAAGTTAAACAGCCTGAAAAATCAGTAAACGGTAATCAGTAATCATAAGTCAGTATGTCAATCTTTTTCCTATTAAAGAGACTGTCCAAAAAAAAACGTGTAAATTATAAAAATATAATTATATTATAATTAGTGTTTTTCTCATATTTGTTTTGTGGTATTTAGTGAATTGGATTCTTTTTGGCTAATATATTTTATGCCACTAAAACACCAAGAAACACAAAGACTTAATACATAAATTAAGTATTTCGACTCTTAATTCGCATTAATCAGTAGTCAATCTTCTTTCTATTGAACAATTACCCTAAACACTTCCTGTTTTGTGCAATGCATGACCCAAAATAATTATCCTTCTTTTCCTATGATGAAAAGAAGCAAAAATCATAGCCAAACGATGCTTCACCCCACCCTGCATAATCGCAAGATTAAAAACAAAAAGTGAGGCAAGCTTCTTTTTGTTTAATCTAAGCGATTATCCATTCACCCCAATTCATTGCCCGCCGTTTGTCCTGGCCAGCGCACCTTTTTTATTAATCATTTAATCTTACGTTAACAAATACCGGCCTATGAGAATTTTTAAAACAAAATAAGAAACCTGCTTGAGTGTATGGTACTAGTAAGCATCCCACAAGTACCGGGTTTGGGAACTAAGCACAGAACAATTAAGCTATTTCCGATACGGTTTGGGATGCGTTCAAAAGCAGGTGACGTAATTTTGTTAAAAATTATCATCAGCCT
>CAZBZX010000299.1:0-6001 GCA_964496465.1 uncultured Bacteroidales bacterium | reverse complement strand
TTTTTCGGGAAAACCTAAAAAAAGTGGCCGGAATTTTCTTCCGACCACTTCTGGGACTTTCCTGCTTTTTTACCATTTTTCATAATGAACATTATTTTGTCTAAACCTGGTTCTGGGTTCTTTCTTATTAGCCGGAAATCCAATTGCTATGCATGAAATTGGAATGATGTTATCAGGAAGTGAAAATATTTTTTTAATGTGTTTTATCCGGTCCTCTCTTGGATGAATACCTAACCAAACTGCACCTAACCCTATTTCATTTGCTGCAAGAAGTAAGTTTTCAATGGCAGCTGAGCAATCCTGAAGCATATAACTTTCTTCATTATCATGTGCTACTTTAATATCCCCGCAAACAACAATTCCCAAAGGTGCATCAGCTATATGTTTTCCATTTGTAAGTCCTTCAGATATTTTTACTAAAGTAGATTTTTGTTTTATAACAATAAATCTCCATGGATCTTTTCCTGCAGCTGATGGACCAGCCATTGCAGCTTTAAGTAATAATTCTATATCTTCATCATATATAGGTTGATCTAAATAATTCCTGATACTTCTTCGATTAAAGATAAAAGCAGTTTTTGTAAAATTTTCTTCCTTCATAATAATTAACAATTATATGATATAAAATTACTAATATTTTCAAATTATATCTTTGCTAATGTGGTAGTATTTTATATTTTTGTGCGGTTTTTGATTGATATTAAAATAAGGGGATAACCTTCCGACAGTGTTGAGTAGCTTATTCATCATTTAATGGATGTTAAATTGTTGGAAAAAATATAAAAGTAAGTATATAAATTTTATAGTTTTTTTAAATAAATGAGGTGCTAAACTGCCGAAAACCAATAACAAAAAATATTGATTTTTATATTATATTTAACAAAATAAAGGTGAGGTGGGTGAGTGGCTTAAACCAGCAGTTTGCTAAACTGCCGTACGGGCAACCGTACCGGGGGTTCGAATCCCCCCCTCACCGCTAGAAAATAAAACCTGCAATTATTTAGTGTGCAGGTTTTTTTATTAAATCATTTATGATTTTGCAGAGTACCAAAAAATTTAATTATTTTGTTACTCATTTTGCCCGGATGGCGAAATTGCCTGCCTGTCGGCTGACAGGGCAGACAAGCTCCAGCTTGAGGGCATTATTTTAGTTTTTTATATTTTGCCCGGATGGCGAAATTGGCAGACGCACCAGCTTGAGGGGCTGGCGCCCGCAAGGGTGTGCAAGTTCGAGTCTTGTTCCGGGCACAATTTAACCTGTTAGTCAATTGATTAACAGGTTTTTTTAAGGACTGAAATGATGTATAATCTTAGAGTCTTTTATTATCAGATTTGTAGTATTAAAAATAGCAAAAATTTACAATGCATAAGAGATATGGCAATTCTACAAACATGCAAACAAACACGCGCTAACTGGGACATCTTTACCAGCCAATATACTAATTATTACCTAAAGAGTCCCCTTCAACTTTAGTAGAAGTAACCTCAAATCCTATGAGTGAGAGCATTTGAAATGCATATCGTTTTCCGATTTTTCTGTAGCCTCCTGAGTCAAAATGTGCAAAATCCTGACCAGAACATCCGCTCGAAGAAATAATATATGCAGTTGGGATAGTGTCAGGAAGCCTGTTAATTATTGGATTCATACTTGAGCAGCAATTGCCTTCTACAGACAATAGTTCTCCGGCTAAAAGAGGTACCGAATCTGCACTCAATGAAAGGTCTGTTAGCATATCATTGTAAATTTTTTTTACATACGATGGCCATAAATCCTGACCCGTGTTTGTTTCTCCCTGGTGCAAAAGAATTCCTTTAATAACGCCGTCTTGCTGAGCCAAATTAGCAAGGTTGATAAGATATTGATATGGATTCCACTCATAAGCTTCTACTTTTGAAGTAAACCAATTTTCTATGTAAGTAGAATCATAATCCTTGTAAATATCTTTATCAAATAGCCTGATATCGCAACCACCAATAGCTACGTTAATAATACCTACTGTAATGCTATCGGGTAGGTTTGCAACCATAGTTCTACCAAAATAATCGGCAGGAGAAAGTTTTGAATAACATTGGCATGTAGGAGGTTCTGCTGTATACCATGTTTCTTTTGTTCTGTCCAGGTTTGAACAATCAAGTGCCTGAAACACCTTGAAACGATTATTTACTATGCTATCCTGTTTTTCAATTGTGCCCTGGCCTTCCATATTTGACTGTCCAAAACAAAGAAAAATATAAAAATTAGGATCTTGAGCCAAAAGATTTGTGGTTATCAAGAATAATCCTGAGAATACTATAAGTATTGCTTTTACATTTTGTTTTTCCATATTATTTCTATTTAATAGAGTGTTGTGGTAAATTCTATATCATTATATGTCAGATATAACTTTTTGCAAAGTAAAAATAAAATAATTTAAAATTATCCTAACCTCATCAATTAGGGTCATAATTTAATGTTCGATAAGGCACATAGTTTACAAAACAAAAAGCCAAATGCTTTACCATTTATTGACATGTAGCCAGTTTAATTTTTTTGTTTACTGGTCATGTCGATACCTCGCCCACATTAACTTTATGAAGTGTTGACTGTAATTTTATTCATTCAATTCACCATTAAAAAAAAGTTCCTCTTTTATTTTTTCAATATTTTTTTCAGCAATATTTTTTATAGATAATATAATTTGTTCACCTCTAAAATTATTTTCACTCTCCGATTTTGGTGGTAATAAATGTAAAAATTTCTCATAATTCTCCAAGGCTTTTTTATTATCATTTAACCTTTCATAGTAATAGGTAGCAATATAAAATATATACTCTGGTTTTGGATTATATTTATAGGCGGTTTCATAACACCTTAATGCTTCTTTATACATATCAAGTGAACTGTAAATAGATTGTTTCTCAATATATATTGCAGCTAAGATTATAGTATCAGGTTGTAATAAAGACTCCACTTTATTGAAATAGTATAATCCTTTATAAGGAGTTCGAGAATTCAAATATGCTTTTCCAAGATAAAAGCAAATCTCAGAATCAGTAGAATCTAATTTGTATGCTAAGTTTAAATGTTCTCTAGAAGTTTCAAATGAACTATTATTAAATTCACTTATTCCTAAACTTTTAATAATAAACTTACTAGAATCTCCTTCATTAAAGAGATAGTTAAATTTTGATTCTGCTTCAATAAAATCATTATTATTGAAACTTGCTATACCTTTAAGCTTTATAAATTTTTTATTCGTCGTATCATTATTAAGTATAATATTACATATTTCAATAGTCTTTGTATAATTTTTATTTTTAAAATAAAGGTTAGCAAGTTTATAAGCTATAACTTGATCTTCTGAGTTTATTGTGAGCGCTTCTTCGTAAAACTTAATAGCAATTTCAATGCTATCAATTTGAAAATAATTATTTCCCAGATGTACCAGATAATCCAAATTAAGAGAGTCTGCTAATATTTTTTTATTAAGGGATTCAATAGCTAAGGTATAGTTATTCTCAAATTCCAGAATATTAATGAATTGCATGAAAAAATCTGAATCACCTTCGTATTTTAAAAGCAATGGTTTAGCTTTAGTATATTGCCCAGTCTTAAATAATAATTCCGCAAGAAATTTTTCTATAATTTGGCTATCATTAAATTGTTTATAACCTTGCTCTAATATCTGAATTGCTTCTAAAATCTTTCCCTGTTTATTCAAGATAATTGAATTCCAATAATAATCCTCTTCATAAGAAAATTTTTGGCTGAGTTGATAAATTTGGTCAAATTCTCCTTCTAAAAATAATAATTCATAATTATTTTGAGCTTTTAAATTTACTTTTATGAGTAAGGAGATTATAATTAATATTATTTCTTTGTAATGTTTCATCTGAATAAAATTACCACTAACTTATATATTTATATACATTTTGCATTGATTATCTCCTCAAGTGTTTTTTGCTATTCAAATCATTCTTTTTTATACTTACTTTAAATTGATCTTAGCCACCTTTTTATAAGTCTGACTAAATTATTAATTACCATTGTAAATAACAAGTTTTTGGATAAATCAGTCTTCAGCTTCTTTTTTCTGGATATGGAAGTTAAATGCTTGTTTTGTTACAAAATTTTTCATAGGTCAATAGTTGAATGAAGAAGATATTTAAAAGTAATAAATTTTAAGTAATAATAATTTAACCTTCTTATTTAAAGGAGTGGGCAGGATTGTGTATTTGGAAGGGAGTATATAATAAAATTTAAATTGTCAGTAATAGGTTTATATGTTTTAGTTTACTTAATATCAATACTTAATCCAGAATTTATTTTATGAAGCGTAGGCGGAAGTATTTATTAATAATTCATATTTTGTCCTCCAATTTTTGCTTTATCCAAATTTTTATTATTTCACGCCTTGGTTAGTATTTCGACTGACATTTGCCCTAAAATTCAAGGAAGGTTATAAAAACCCCGTGGCTTGCCACTGGGAATTATCTGATTAAAATAAGATTTAAGATTCAAGACTGCTATATTAAAAACTACTTATAAACAATATTTTTTATTTAATATTGAGTTGCCTTTTGATATAGAGCAGAAGTAAATCCCATTATTCAATTTGGCACCTTTATCATTATGCCCATCCTATTTTACTTGATACTCACCAATTGTTCGATTGATCAGTATAAGTTTTTATAAATATATCCTTATTAGCATCATCGAATTTTAAACTCGATTTCTCATAGCATGACATCCATTTTTAAATGAACGATAAAAATTTTACAAGATTTATAGAATACATTATTGATAATTTATAGTTAAGATAAAATCATTTGAGATACTTATTTATTTTTCATTTTTTAAGACTTTAGTTCAAAAATGATACTATAGTTCAAAAATTTGCAACATTTTTATTAGTCTTACGGTTTATTTTACTATACATTTGTTTTTTTACAAAATAATTGTTTCTATACATCTCTTGTCCTGTATATATTTTTAATTATAACTTTTTTTAGAAATTTTTAAATTATTCATTAATAAATAATATAAGAATTGAGATCAATAACTAACCATTTAAAACTAAACCTTAGCTTATGAAGAGATTATTTTATTTAATTGTTATTTTAACAATTAGTTTTTGTGCTGGAATAAATGCGCAAAAAATTAATATATCAGGATTGGTAACATCCGCTTCCGATGGAATGGCGCTTCCTGGTGTAAATGTAATTATTACTGGGACCACGCAGGGAACAATTACTGATATTGATGGGAAATATAACCTTGAAGTACCAGGAGTTGAAGCTGAATTGCAGTTTTCCTATATTGGGTTTATTACACAAACTATTGCAGTTGGAAACCAAACAATAATCAATGTTGTTTTGGAAGAAGAAACAAAAACCCTTGATGAAATTGTTGTAATTGGCTATGGCGTTCAGAAGAAGAAATTAAACACTGGAGCTAACCTTAATGTTAAAGGAGACGACATTCAAAAGCTTAATACTTCTGACGCAATGGATGCACTTAAAGGGCTTAGTCCTGGTGTAAGTATTACTCAAAATAACGGGCAACCTGGAGCAGGAACTAAAGTATATATAAGGGGTATTGGTACAACAGGAAATTATGAACCTTTATATATTGTGGATGGGATAGCAGTTGGGGATATTAATTATTTAAGCCCAACAGATATTGAAAGTATTGATATATTGAAGGATGCAGCTTCTGCTGCTATTTATGGTGCTCGAGCTGCTAATGGAGTTATTTTAGTTACTACTAAAAAAGGAAAAAAAGGAAAAGGTACTGTAGTTACGCTAGATAGTTATGTTGGATGGCAAAATATTACGAATAAACCGGATTTATTAAACGCGAAAGAATATATTGATATAATGGATGAAGCTAAAACGAATGCCGGCATACCTCTTACTGATTGGGAGGGCGATGTTCCTGATTATGATAAGATTCTTAGCGGTGAATGGGAAGGTACCAATTGGTTTGAAGAAGTTGAAAACAAAAATGCAATGATTCAAA
>CAZBZX010000298.1:0-6008 GCA_964496465.1 uncultured Bacteroidales bacterium | reverse complement strand
AAATTTTATGTTTAATAGTTTAATAAGTGAATTTGGATTTGAGTTTGATAAAAATGGTTAAATTGGTAAAAAAGGTAAGATTAATCAAATTTTACTTGCTGAGTTGAATGAGTTGGAATTTTATCATCAAACTCCTCCTAAATCATTATCTCGTGAATGGGTTGAAATGAATATCTACCCTTTAATGATGAAGTACAATGTTTCATTATATGATAAACTGAGAACCTTATATGAACATATTGCAATTCAAATTTACCTTACTATAAATAATTTTAGAGGAGATACAATTCTAATTACCGGTGGTGGGGCATATAACAAATTCTTAATTGAATTATTTAAGAAATATTTGTCGCACGAAATGGTAATACCTGATAATCAGATTATTGATTATAAAGAGGCTTTAATTTTTGCCTTTCTAGGTGTATTAAAAGTAAGAAAGGAAATAAACTGTTTTAAATCTGTTACTGGTGCGAGATCTGATAGCATTGTAGGTGTTATACATGAACCTCAACAATAAACATGTTATCTATTTAAATTGTTATTTGTTTTAATTCAAGAAATAAATTATTAATTTTTATTATATGAAAAGGATTACTTTACTATTTGCTTTATTTGTTATACTTAATTTTATTTATTATCAGGATTTAAATAGTTGCACAAATATACTTGTAACAAAGGGTGCCTCAACTACAAATTCAACAAGTATTACTTATGCAGCTGATTCTCATGAGTTATATGGTGAATTATATTTTTGGCCTGCTGCTGATTATCCTGAAGGTTCAATGTTAAAGGTTTATGAATGGGATACAGGTGAATTTTTAGGTGAAATAAAACAAGTTAAACACACCTATCAGGTTGTTGGAAATATAAATGAACATCAGGTTGCGATTGGTGAAACAACATTTACAGGAAGGGAAGAATTACAGGATTCAACTGCAATTATTGATTATGGAAGTCTGATTTATATTACACTACAAAGAGCGAAAACAGCCAGAGAAGCCATACATATAATGGATGAATTGGTTACTGAATATGGTTATTATAGCACCGGTGAATCATTTTCAATTTCTGACGCAAATGAAGCATGGATAATGGAATTGATCGGAAAGGGACCGGAAAATAAGGGAGCAGTATGGGTAGCCAGAAAAATACCTGATGGGTATATTTCAGCACATGCCAATCAAGCCAGAATTAGTACTTTCCCACTTAATGATTCTAAAAATACTTTATATTCAAGGGATATAATTTCTTTTGCACGAGAAAAAGGATATTTTAATGGAGAAGATAAAGATTTCGACTTTACAGCAGTTTATGCTCCAATTAATTTTGAAGCTCTTCGCTTTTGCGAAAGTCGTGTTTGGAGTGCATTCCGGAAAGTGAATTCGGAGATGGAGCAATATGAAGATTATGCAATGGGGGATGTTAAAAAGGAAAGAATGCCATTATGGATTAAACCAGATAAAAAATTAACAATTCGAGATATTATTGGCTTAATGCGGGATCATTTTGAAGGGACAAAGATGGATATGACAAAGGATATTGGTGCCGGTCCATATTCATGTCCATACAGATGGAGACCATTAACATGGGACTTAGATAGCTTAACTTATATTAATGAACGTGCAATTTCTACTCAGCAAACTGGTTTTTCATTTATATCTCAATCAAGAAGTGATTTACCCGATTATATTGGAGGAGTGTTGTGGTTTGGTGTTGATGATACATATAGCACTTGCTATTTTCCAGTTTATTGCGGCATTACTGATATTCCCAAACCTTATGCAGTTGGAACGGGATCTTTTCATGAATTTTCCTGGGAATCAGCTTTTTGGGTATTTAATTTTGTTTCAAATTATACCTATACCAGATATTCTGAAATGATTAAAGATGTTCAGAAAGTACAAAATGAATTGGAAAATAAGTTTTTTATATTTCAGCCCGCTATTGAAAAAGCTGCTCTTGAATTGAATAATTCAAATCCCCAATATGCAAAAGAATACTTAACTGAATATACATTAAAGCAAGGGAATTTGGTAAAAGATAGCTGGCTTAAATTAGGCGAACATCTTATATATCAATATCTTGATGGAAATCCTAAAGATGAAAATGGTGAAGTAACTCATCCTCCATATCCCGAATTCTGGTATAGAAAAATTGTAGATGAGACAGGAGATTTTTTTCTTGAAAAAGAATAACTTAATGAATGCAAACATTTTTAATTTAATATTGTTTCAAATAGAAAAATATTTTTAACTTTGCGGCTCATTAAAAATTAAATAAAAATTATACCTGAATGGACTTAATGAATGTTGTTGATAAAGAATACGCAACTGAAAAAAAATATCCTGATTTTAGTGCTGGTGATACGGTAACCGTTCATTATAAAATTATTGAAGGAAATAAAGAAAGAATACAGCAATTTAGAGGTGTTGTGTTACAGTGTAAAGGTGCTGGAATTTCTCGAACTTTTACAGTAAGAAAAATGTCAGGAAATGTTGGCGTTGAAAGAATATTTCCATTTTTTTCACCCTTTATTGAAAATATTGAAATTAACAAAAAAGGGAAGGTTCGTAGGGCAAGAATTTTCTACTTACGTGAAAGAACGGGTAAAAAAGCTAGAATTAAAGAAAAACGATTATAATTGTACCTATATAATCTGAAAGAGTCCTCAATTATAATCGGGGACTTTTTTTTTTATTAAACAATAATTTAATATGATTAAAATTACATTTCCAGATAATAAAACAAAAGAATACCAGGAAGGTATTACAGGTCTGGAAATTGCAAATAGTATAAGTCCTGGATTGGCCAAAGAAGTGTTATCTGTTTCAGTCAATAATGAAATTTGGGATCTTACCAGACCAATTTCAAATAATGCATCTATTAAATTATTTAAATGGGATAATGATGAAGGTCGTCTAGCTTTTTGGCATTCTTCTGCACATCTTATGGCCGAAGCTATTGAATCCTTATATCCCGGCACTAAATTCGGAATTGGGCCATCGATTGAAAATGGTTTTTATTATGATATTGACACAGGTGATAATGTTATAATCTCAGAAGCTGATTTTCCATATATAGAAAATAAAATGAGGGAATTGGTCGAAGAGAAAAATAATTATGTGAGAGAGAATGTGCCCAAAGATAAAGCGTTTAAATATTTTAAAGAAAAAGGTGACGAATATAAATTAGAGCTTATTGAAGAGTTAACTGATGGCGAAATTTCCTTTTATAACCAGGGTAAATTTACTGATTTATGTCGTGGTCCTCATTTACCAAATACTGGATATATTAAAGCCTTTAAATTATTAAATGTTGCTGGAGCATATTGGCGTGGAGATGAAAAAAGAAAACAGTTAACAAGAATTTACGGTATTTCATTTCCAAAAAAGAAAATGCTTGATGAACATTTAGAAATGCTGGAACAGGCAAAACTCAGAGATCATCGAAAAATAGGAAAAGAATTAGAATTATTTACTTTTTCACAAAAAGTTGGACAAGGTTTACCATTATGGTTACCAAAGGGTGCCAGTTTGCGTGAAAGATTAGAAAACTTTTTAAAGGGTGTGCAGAAAAAATATGGATATGAGCAAGTAATTACTCCTCATATCGGACATAAAGATTTATATGTAACTTCTGGTCATTATGAAAAGTATGGACAGGATTCTTTTAAACCGATTAAGACCCCAGCCGAGGGCGAGGAGTTTTTATTAAAACCTATGAATTGTCCACATCATTGTGAAATTTATAAAAGTAAACCCCGATCATATAAAGACTTACCTGTGCGCTTTGCAGAATTTGGTACTGTATACAGGTATGAGCAAAGTGGAGAATTGCATGGTCTTACAAGAGTAAGAGGTTTTACTCAAGATGATGCGCATATTTTTTGCAGGCCAGATCAATTAAAAGATGAATTTAAGAAAGTAATAGATATAATACTTTATGTATTTAAAACACTGAGTTTTACAGAGTTTATTTCACAGGTTTCACTACGTGACCCAAATGATAAACAAAAGTATATTGGAAGTGATGAAAATTGGGAAAAGGCACAAAAGGCGATAATTGAAGTGTGTGATGAAAAGGGATTAGATTATATAGTTGTTGAGGGTGAAGCAGCCTTTTATGGACCAAAGCTTGATTTTATGGTTAAGGATGCAATTGGCAGAAAATGGCAATTGGGAACTATTCAGGTTGATTATAATTTACCTGAGCGTTTTGATCTTGAATATATTGGAAGTGATAATCAAAAACATAAACCAGTGATGATTCATCGTGCTCCTTTTGGATCAATGGAACGATTTGTAGCGGTATTGATAGAACACACTGAAGGAAAGTTTCCGCTATGGCTTACACCTGAACAGGTTGTTATTTTACCGATAAGTGAAAAATATAACGATTATGCAAAAAAAGTTTTAAATTTCCTAAATAATTGCGATATTCGCACACTGATTGACGATCGTAACGAAAAGATTGGTAAGAAGATAAGGGATAACGAGTTAAAAAGAATTCCTTATTTAATTATTGTTGGAGAAAAAGAAGTTACAGAAAATACGGTATCAGTCAGAAGACAAGGGAAAGGCGATATGGGGGCGATGGAATTAAATAATTTTGTAACATTTATTCAAGAAGAAGTTAATAAAGAAATAGTAAATTTAAATAATAAAAATACGGAGGATTAAAAAATAGCAATACAAAATTTTCAAAATAGGAGTCAAGGAAGAAGGAGACCACCACAGAAAAAAGCTCTGCATAAAGTAAACGAACATATTACAGCAAGAACTGTAAGAGTTGTAGGTGAAAATATTGAAAATCCTGATGTTTACTCATTAAGCGAAGCATTGAAATTAGCAGATGAATTGGATTTAGATTTAGTTGAAATATCTCCTAATGCAGATCCTCCGGTTTGTAAAATTATTGATTATCAAAAGTTTCTTTATCAACAAAAAAAGAAACAAAAGGAATTAAAATCAAAAACTGCTAAAATTATTGTTAAAGAAATTAGGTTTGGACCTAATACTGACGATCACGATTATAACTTTAAATTAAAACACGCCCAGAAATTTATTAATGATGGCGCAAAAGTTAAAGCCTATGTGTTTTTTAAAGGAAGATCGATTTTATATAAAGAGCAAGGCGAAATATTATTATTACGTTTTGCACAGGATTTAGAAGAAATTGGGAAAGTTGAACAATTACCAAAATTAGAAGGTAAAAGGATGATTATGATAATTACTCCTAAATCAGCTCCGAAAAAAAATTAATTATAAAAACCAGATAAAAAGAGGAAGATGCCAAAAATGAAGACAAATTCCGGTGCAAAGAAAAGATTTTCTTTAACTGGAACAGGGAAGATAAAAAGGAAACATGCTTATAAAAGCCATATTTTAACTAAAAAATCTAAAAAGCGTAAAAGAAATCTTGGCTATTTTGGAGAAGTTCATCATGCAGATTCTAATAATGCAAAGAAGTTATTAGCTTTAAAGTAAGTTTTTTTTATTTAGTATTATTTGTTTAACAGAGTGAATTAGCTAAATAAGATTTTACATTTTAGTAAAACGCTAATAGCTCATAAAATTTAAAAAAATGCCTAGATCAGTTAATGTGGTTGCTGCAAAAGCCCGCAGGAAAAAGATTTTAAAAAGAACCAAAGGATATTTTGGTTCAAGAAGTAATGTTTGGACGGTAGCAAAAAATTCTTATGAAAAAGGATTATCATATGCTTATCGTGATAGAAAAACAAAAAAGGCTAATTTTCGGGCCTTATGGATTCAGAGAATTAATGCTGCAGCTAGAGAATATGGAATGTCGTATTCAGAGTTTATTGGAAAAATAAACAAAAAAGGTATTGAAATAAACCGTAAAGTACTTGCCGATCTGGCAATGAATGATCCAAAAGCTTTTAAAGCTATAGTAGATAAAGTAAAAAAATAATTAAAATAAGGCCGGTTGAAAACCAGAAGTGGTCGGAAGAAAATTCCGGCCACTTTTTTTAGGTTTTCCCGAAAAAT
>CAZBZX010000297.1:0-6024 GCA_964496465.1 uncultured Bacteroidales bacterium | reverse complement strand
TCATTGTTTACACAAACAAGCAGGATTATTTTTTTAAGGCGGTTCCATCCGACCTTTGAAAAATTTAGAAATAAACGGATGAAAAAATACTTATTTCTATTTATAGCATTTATAATCTCGGCATTTTTAGCATGTAATGAATCAGAGATTATTCCTGATGAACAGTTAAATGAACAGTTGGATGAACAAATTGAGCTCCCGGCTGATTTCCAAATTTACACAACAACCGAAATAATTGATTCTATAAAGAATAACGATGTTTTGAATTCATGCGAGTTATTCATTGATTATAGCGACATTGTTTCCTGTGATACCGTTAATCATTTTATTAAATTAAATACTCCGGCCGATTCATTTATAAATAATGAATTGCTAGGTAAAAATTTTGTTGTGATATTCGATTCTGAAATACTTTATACAGGTAGTTTTGTAAGTCCTATTATGTCATCTATTCGCGAGGGAGCTGTAATTTTTATTGATGGCAATGAAACTGAATTAGAAAATGATGAAATTCAAATAAAATTAGGTTATCCTACCGAAGAATTTTATATCGGCGAAGATGTGAGGGTTAACTCAAAACTGTTTTCAACCTTTGAAAATGATAATAAAGCGTATTTGCAAACCTATCATAAAGGGCTTGAATTTTATTATACTAAAGATGATATACATTTCGATGAGAAGATCTATTTTGATACTTTGGATATTTCAAATATTCCAGTGTTGGACACACCTTTTATTAGATATAATGAAATAATAGAATACGATACTTTTGCAAATGAAGTTCCTACAAACCTAATACATGTTTTTAAACTCAATAAAAAAATTAAGGAAGAAAGTTTTTTTAATGAAGCTCAATGGTCATTTATAGTTAAATATAATGATAAACCCATTTATTTAGGATATATTTTGTCACCAATCGCTTGCTGGATGATTTATGGATTTGTTATGTCATTTCCATTTGATAAAAATATGGAGACAGAATATGTCCAAATAATGCATTGGAATCCACTTCATGAAGAATCTCCTAACCCTCTGCATATCCCTGAAATTTTAAACCGATTAGAAAAAGACAATAAAATTGTAGATATTGGTGATGCTTTTAGGCCTGATTAATATCGATCAATAAAAAAAGGCTGTAAATACATTTATTTACAGCCATTTTTATTAAAAGAGTTATATTTTTTATCCAATCTCAACCAGTATAGCTCCTTTTTCAACTGATTCATTAGGTTTAACATTCACTTTTGTCACAACGCCGTTTACATGAGAAATTATTTCATTTTGCATTTTCATGGCCTCTAGAATAAATAAAGGATCACCTTCTTTAATACTGTCATTCTCTTCAGTAAAAACTTCAATTATTTTGCCAGGCATTGGAGCTGAAACTTCCTGAATTTTTGATTTAGGCTCATTTTTTTCTAAATATTTTTTTCTTTTAAATGAAATTGGAGTTTCAATTGAAAAATCATAACAAACACCGTTAACTAGAATTGTATATTTATTTTGATTTTTCTCCAAAATTTCAGCTGTGTAGCGTCTGTTGTTCCATTTTAAGAAAAATAAACCACCATCCTTAATAATTTCAATTTCAGCATGGCTACTGTTTATTTTAATACCTTTTTCCTGATGAAAAGTAATTTCATGTTTCTTCTTCCCAATACCATAGGCAATATATTTAAATGCCTGGTTTTTCTCTCCTTTTGAAAATGTCATTTTCATGATTATAGGTTTAGGTTATAATGATTTTAATCTTTTGTTTAGAAGCCATGGAGTTAGATTTTTACCTTTTTCATAATCAACAAAGGCTTCTTCATCAGTCTGGACTTCTAGTAAATAATCAAAAGCTGCTATAAATGCGGCCATTTCTTCTTCACCAGGTTCCTGGTAAAAAAGCTTTTTCATATGAGTATCAATAAAAGAAGTACTTAATACACCTTCTTTAAAAGCTTTTGTATTTAATACTGCTTTATGAAATGGAATAGTCGTTTTTATTCCCTGAATTTTAATTTTATTTAAAGCAATCAGGGAGTTTGTTAAAGCTTTTTCTCTTGTAGGTCCTGATACTATTAATTTAGCTACCATCGAATCAAAATATGGTGTAATTGCAGATCCATTTGTAACTCCTGTGTCAATTCGTGTTGTTTTACCATTTGGATAACAAAATCGCTCGAGTATTCCCTGATTTGGAGTAAATCCTGATTGCACATCTTCAGCATTTATTCTGTATTCAATTGCCCAACCTTTTAATTTAATTTCTTTTTGAGTAAAAGGTAGTTTTTCATCTTCAGCAACTTTAATCATGAGTTCAATTAAATCTAATCCTGTAACAACTTCAGTAACCGGATGTTCAACTTGAATTCGAGTATTCATTTCCATGAAATAGTACTCATTTTTTGAATCAAGTAAAAATTCTACTGTTCCAGCGCTGTAATAATTAACCGCTTTTGCAATCTTGATAGCTGAATCACCCATTTCTTTCCTTAATTTTGCATCTAAGGCAGGTGATGGGGATTCTTCAATTAATTTTTGATGTTTTCTTTGAATTGAACATTCTCTTTCGCCTAAATGGATAACGCTCCCATGTTTATCAGCAATTATTTGAAACTCAATATGTCGGGGATTTTTAATATATTTTTCAATAAAAACGGAAGCATCATTAAATGCTTTTTCAGCTTCAGATGTGGCTAATTTGAAATTTTTTTCCATATCTTTTTGCTTCTCAACTATTCGCATTCCTCTTCCACCACCACCTGATGCTGCTTTTAATATAACTGGATAACCAATTTTTCTTGCCACAACCATTGCTCTTTTATAGGAGCTGACATTACCTTCACTTCCCTGAATTAATGGCACATCATTTTTAATTGCTATTTGTTTGGCAATGGTTTTATTTCCCATTTTGTAAATAGCATCAGCAGATGGTCCTATAAAAATTATATTTTCATCTTGGCATCGTTGAGCGAAATATGGACTCTCAGCTAAAAATCCATATCCGGGATGAATTGAGTCTACTTTATATTTTTTTGCTGCCTGTATTATTCTTTCAATATCTAAAAACTCAGGAATTTCCTCAACACTCTCAGAAAAATCAATCACTTCATCAGCCATATCTAAATACATGGCCTTTGGTTCTTTTGCAGTTTTAATTACGAATGTTTTAATTCCAAGTTTTTTTGCCGTATGAATAATTCGCACAGCTATCTCCCCTCTATTAGCAATAAGTAGGTTTTTAATTTTCATTCTTAATATTATAATGGAATATTTCCGTGTTTTCTTTCTGGTATTTGTAAATGTTTATTCTCCAAAGCTTCAAAAGCTGTAATTAATTTTTTTCTGGTTACAGCTGGATCAATCACTTCATCAATAAAACCTTTTTCATCTGCAATATACGGATTTGCAATTTCATCTCTATACTTTGATGCGTATTCTTTTTTAAATTTAACTGGATCTTCAGCATTTTCAAGTTCTTTACGATATAACACAGCAACCGCGCCTTCAGGCCCCATTACTGCAATTTCGGCTGTAGGCCAAGCGAAATTGAAATCGCCCCCAACATTCTTACTATTCATTACTATATATGCCCCTCCATAAGATTTACGCAAAATTACAGTAATTTTTGGAACTGTAGCTTCACAAAATGCATATAATAATTTTGCCCCATGTTTAATAATACCACTATGTTCCTGATCAATTCCTGGTAAAAATCCAGGTACATCTTCCAATATTAGTAATGGAATATTAAATGAATCGCAAAATCGAACAAATCTTGCCGCTTTCATCGAGGAATCAATATCAAGAGTACCTGCAAGAACTTTAGGTTGATTGGCAACAATTCCAATGGTTTTTCCATTTAATCGGGCAAAACAAATGACAATACTTTGCGCAAAATTCTCCGATACCTCGTAATACTTTTGATTATCTACAATCAATTTTATTACTTCTTTTACATCATATGGCTTATTTGGATCATCAGGAACTATGTCACGTAATTTATCTTCAATTCTATCCTTAGAGTCTTGAGTTTCAATAAATGGTGCGTTTTCAAGATTATTTGATGGAAAATATGAAAGAAGTTTACGAACCCCTAATAAGGTATTTTCTTCATCATCATATATCATTTGTGCAACACCGCTTTTCTTCGAATGTACTTCTGCACCACCTAATTCATCAGATGTAATGTCCTCATTTAGAACTTCTTTTACCACATTTGGACCAGTGACAAACATATAGCTTGTTTTATTTGTCATAAAGATAAAATCAGTAAGAGCTGGAGAGTAAACAGCTCCTCCAGCAGCAGGTCCCATTATAACTGATATTTGTGGTATAACACCAGACGAACGTACATTCCGGTAGAATATTTTAGCGTATCCTGCCAGGCTGGCAATTCCTTCTTGTATTCTTGCTCCACCTGAATCTATAATTCCAATTATTGGTGCACCAGTTTTTAAAGCCAGGTCTTGGACCTTTACTATTTTTTCTGCATGAACCGATCCAAGCGATCCTCCCATCACAGAGAAATCTTGGGAGTATACATAAGCTAATCTTCCACTGATCCTTCCATGCCCTATAATAACGCCATCGCCATATTCTTGCTTTATTTTTCCAAAATCAACAGCAGCGGGCATTACAAATGCATCTATTTCTTCAAAAGTATTCTCATCAAACAATAAATCAATTCTTTCTCTGGCTGTGAGCTTGCCCTTGGCATGTTGTTTTTCTTTCGCTCTATCATTCTGCTCAACATAATAGGTTTGATTCCTTTCAACAAACTTCCTGAAGTATTTCCCATTCGTATCCATAAAAAACTGTTTGTATTTTAAGTTTTATTTGTAAGAAAAAATGATTTAAGTTTTTGGAGATATTTTCTTTGGATTCAAAAATAAGTGCAATACTAATATTTTTGTAAAAACCATATAGTATATATTATATTTAGTCAACTTTTTTAAAAAGCCAGCCAAATTTTACGGGGTAAATTTAGCCAAATATTTATGAGATAAAAAATAATTTTTATTATGAATCGGTTTTTATTTACAAACAATTTGTGTTTTTCTGATTTATCATTTTGTGGCATAATGCTTTATAAAAGTGAATTTTTTTGAATAAATTAATATTAATTTAGAATTAATAAAAAGAACTATTTATTGCAATACGAAATTAAAAAGTGTTTTAAAATCTAACAACAGTAATTCCTGATCCTCCGTGCTCGATATGTTCATCTTTAAATGAGGAGACTGCATCGATAGTTCCAAGATATTGTCTGATTAATTCCCGCAAGATTCCATTTCCTTTACCGTGTAAAATTCTAACTTCTCTAGTATCAACCATTATAGCTTCATCAATAAACGATTTTACTTCTTCAAGTGCTTCATCAGCCCTTTTACCCCTTAAGTCGATTTGAGATTTAAACTCTAGCTTTTTCTTACTTACATTATAAGTGGAGACATTTGGAATAGTCGATTTTTTATTTTCAATAATTTTATCTCCCTGATTTGCAATAATTTCAAGATTATCTATTGAAACTTCGGTTTTTATATTTCCAATAATCACTTCTGCTTTTTTTGTAGAAATAGATAATATTTCACCAATTATGTTTTGCGATTTTATTTTGACAAGATCGCCAACTTGTAAAGCCATGTCTTTTCTTTTGATCGTATTTGCAGCAATTTCTTTAGTACCTGTATTTTTAGCATATTTTTTTTGATGGTGAACAATTTCTTTAATTTTTTTATTTAATGAATTATCATCGAGATTATTATTAGTTGTAATATTTTTCTTATAATTTTCAAGCTTAGTTCGAATCTCTTTTGTTCTTTTTTTCTCTGCTTGTATTTTTCTAATTTCACTAATAGTATTTTCAATCCTTTTGTTTGTACCTTCTAATAAAACTTCTGCTTCTTTTTTAGCTTTATCGAGGATTTCTTTTCTTGAATTTTTAATTTTTTCAAGCTCATCCTGGTAAGTTTCAATAATTTGTTCTAATTTTTTATCTTGTAACCTAATTTTTTCCCTTCTTTCAGCCCAATA
>CAZBZX010000296.1:0-6048 GCA_964496465.1 uncultured Bacteroidales bacterium | reverse complement strand
AATTATATGTTAATAACTATTATATATTTAACTCTTAATTCGCATTATTAACTAAAACATGTTGTACTGAAAAAGCAGGACATGGTACAATAATTCCATTGCTTGTGCCGGATGCAAAAGCAGGAACTTTTAATACATCAGGACCCCCAACTTTTTCAATAGATCTCTGATTATTGATAACAACATTTAATGAAAATTCAGGATGATCATCACCTCCAACCAGTGAATAATAATAGTATTTATCGCCCATAGAAAAGTTTTTTAGATCCAACGATATATTTTGATTCTCAGTTCCTTTATTTACAATGACTATTCCTGCTTCACCTGAATCAAAAACAGAAGCATAACATACAATATCTTTATATGCAGCTTCGTCAGAACTAATCATATAATTGCCAAAGTATTGTTGAAAATAATACATATAATGGAAGGGTGGGCGGGGAGTCCAAATAGGAACACCTGGTTCATCTCCTTTTGATAGCATACCATGGTCATTGCCTTGTTGCCAGCCATTAGCAAGATTCCACCGATTTCCCATTCCGTATTCATTTTTTATTAATTCACCTAAAACTAATGTAGCATGCATTCCATTTATATACGATGTGGATTGCTTCGACTTAAGAGCAAAAATGTTCCATTCTGTTAATGCTATTGGTTTCATCTTTACATTATATTCTTTGCACATTTCTATCAAATATTTTTTCATTGTCGGTGTTTCATGTAGAGGAGACTCTAGAATTATATCTGCTTTTGCATCCAGGTTATAGGGTGTATAATAACTATGAATAATGAAGAAATCGGCATTATTCCCGGCTGCTTTAAAAAAGCCTTCATTCCAATTAGCTTCTACAGGGTTATACCAGCCGGAATCTCTTTTAGCTTCAATTATTACAGCACCTAATTTTATGTTTGAGCTAATTTCTTTAGCAGCTGCTCTCATTGAATCAGCAAATACTTTAAAGTATTTTCCGTAAATTTCACCACTTATTACTTCTGGTTGTCCGTCTTTATTTAATGTTGTATCGATTTTAAAACCTGCTACCCATGGACCATAATTTTCATTACCAATTTCCCAGATTTTAGTTCTTCCATTATCATAGCGTACCCATTCTGCTGCATAGTGAGCTGCGTGACTAACTGGATCATTGCTTGTTCCATACCTGCTATAGGCAAAATTAACACATATGGTTCCAACGCTATTGGTCATCTCCAGCATTTTATAGTAATTCTCAAGAGAGACTGTATAATCGGTATCATTTTTTCCAAACCATATGTTTTCAACTCTGGTATTATTATCCACAAATATTGTATCAGGGATATCTTCGGGAATTTCATTTTTTTCTTTATCCCAGAAATACGCATTACTTATATTTCCACCTGGAAACCTGATTACATTTGGAGATAAAAGCTTAATATACTTAATCAGTTTCGGCTGATTAACCATTTGTGTCATATAAATATTAGCGTTTGTACCATAAATGTATTTGGAGACTTTGGCAATAGTATCAGTCACATTTATTGAAATGGTCAAATCTGGTTTACTATTTTTTAAATCTATTGGTTCAGATTTTGGTATTGTTGCATTTTTAACGGAAAAATCATCAAGAAAAAATCCTTGAGATTCTTGTGCATTATTTACCAGGCTGATTAATAAAATAATTACTGAGAAGATAAAATTTGTTTTCATAATATATATTAATTGTTATATATTTTTGAAGATAAGGAAATTGTAGAAAGTTCCAATCCTTCAGATTTTGCTGTTAAAGTTATTTGACCTGATTCTTCAGTTGACTGAACAACAACAAGACATTTGCCATTAAATGCTTTCCGTTTGTTTGCTTTAAAAGGTTCATGTGAGATTTGACTGCCGTTATCAACGCCAATAATTTTTCCAGGTCCCCCAACAGTAAATTCTACCAAATTATCAGCTTTTGGGACTAAAGTGCCATTTTCATCAAGTATTTCAATAGTAATAAAAGATAAATCCTCACCATCAGCATTTATCATGCTTCTGTCTGCTTTTAAAGAGATGGTTTTAGGATTATTTGCAGTTTTCACTTCTTTAATTAAGTCTTTTTTACCGTCTTTTTTAGCAATAGCTTTTAATGTCCCTGGAACATATTTTACTTTCCAAACCAAATGGATGTCATCTCCTTGTTTTTCTTTTACTCCCAATGAGGAATCATTCAAGAATAATTCCACTTTATTATAATTTGTATAAGCCCATACATCAACTGTATCACCTTCATTCCAATTCCAATGCGGAAGTATATGTAAAATATCTTTATTTGTCCATTCGCTTTGGTACATGTAATAGGCATCTTTTGGAAATCCTGCCAGATCAATTATTCCAAAATAGGAACTTCTGGAAGGCCATGAATAGGGAGTAGGTTCACCCAAATAATCAAAACCTGTCCAAATGTATAAACCTGATAAATGATCATATTTTTTTATTATTTTCCATGTTTCTTCATGTGTAGATCCCCATGGAGCACTGCAATTATCATAAGAAGAACAAGTATTATCCGGATTGCCATCATTGAATGGAATATCCCATCTGACAGGCCATCTCCTGATGCTATCTGATGGCATATTATATTCCCCACGTGTATTTAAGGATGAAGTAGTTTCAGTGGCAATAAATTTCTGACCTGGAAAAGTTTCTGGAAATTTTTCAAATTCTTTATGAGCATAATTAAAACCAACTAAGTCTAAAACCATTGGTTTAGTAACATTATTGTAAATACTTGGTGGATTATTGGCGGTGGTTATTGGACGGGTAGAATCAAGATTATGTGTAAATTCATATAGTTCTTTTACGATCTTAATACCAGAGGTATCCCATTGTTCAAGTACTTCATTCCCAATGCTCCATATAATAACACTTGGATGATTTCGATCCCTTACAATAAAATCCTGTAAATCTTTTTTATGCCATTCATCCCAATACAGTGCATAATCATAGGGACTTTTATTTTTCTTCCACATGTCAAACATCTCATCCATTACAATAAATCCCATTTTATCGCATAAATCCAAAAGTTCCTGAGCAGGAGGATTATGCGATGTCCGGATTCCATTACATCCCATTTCTTTTAATATTTCCAGTTGCCTTTCCAATGCTCTTGTATTTATTGCTGTTCCCAGGCAACCTAAATCATGGTGGTTACAAACTCCTAGAATTTTTAATGAATTGCCATTGAGTGAAAAACCTTTTAGACTATCAAATTCAAAGTATCTAATTCCAAATGAAGTCTCATAATCATCCATAACTTCACCATTGGTTTTAATTTGAGAAATGGCTTTATATAAAACTGGATTTTCTATTGACCATAATTCCGGATCATTCACTATGATTTCCTGTTGAACACCATTTGTTTTTGCTAATTCAATGGAAGATGAACTTTCTCCAACTTTCTTTCCTTTATTGTTATATATAGATGTTGAAAGGATTACAGGAGGGATAGCTTCTTCATCAATGATAACTTTGGTTTGTATTACAACTTTTGCAATTTTTTCAGATACTTCAGGTGTTGTTATATATGTTCCCCAATGGTCGATATGGGTTTTATTTGTTTTGGTTAACCAAACATTACGATATATCCCTGACCCGGAATACCACCTGGAGTTAGGTTGTAAAGAATTATCAACTTTAACTGCAATGGTATTTAATTGTTCCCCATAATATAAATATGGAGTTAAATTATATCGAAACGAGATGTAACCGCTTGGCCTTTTTCCAAGGTATTGTCCATTAATCCAAACTTCACTGTTCATGTAAACACCATCAAAATCAATAAAAATTAATTTATTTTTATCACTTTCAGACAAAGAAAAAGTTTTTCTGTACCAACCTATACCACCAGGTAAAGCCCCGCCTCCAGGGGTTGCTGGATGATCATTACAAAATTCACCTTCAATACTCCAATCGTGAGGCAAATTAAGTGTTCTCCAACTGCTGTCGTTATAGCTTGGCCGTTGAGCATTATCCATATCTCCTAAATAAAATTTCCAATTATTATTGAATTTTTCAATGTTACGTATGGCTGTTTCTGTTTTTTGACATTGGCTAAATAATACCAAAGCGATAATAATCAAATTTATTTTAACTAATGTTTTCATTGTTATATGTTTATTTTCTAACCATTATTTTTTTCGAAAGCCTTATATCTTTTGAAGATGAACCAGCAAGAATATTAAATTCACCAAGTTCTACAATCCATTGCATGCAACTATCATCATAAAAGGCAAAATCTTTAACTTCAATTTTTAATTCAATTCTTTTTTCCTGGCCTGATTCAAGAAAAACTTTATTAAAAGCTTTGAGTTCTTTTTCTGGGCGAAGGAGCGAAGCCTCCGGATCGTTTATATAAATTTGAACAACCTCTGAACCTGCGTATTTGCCAGTATTTTTAATTTTTAGCGATATAGTTAGAGCTTCTTCTTCGTTGTATGTGTTTTTATTTGTTTTAAGTAACGAATATTCAAATGTTGTGTATGATAATCCATAACCAAAACAATATAAAGGTTCAATATTTTTTGTGTCAAACCATCTATATCCTACTAAAATCCCTTCTTTATATTCAGTGAGCATATCTTCACCTGGATAAGAATTTAGTGCATGTGCTGGAGAATCGTCCAATTTTAGAGGCATTGTAAAGGGTAATTTACCTGATGGATTTACATCTCCAAACAAAATATCAGCAATAGCATTACCAGCTTCTGAGCCATTATACCAGGCCCATAAAATTGAAGGAACAGTACTTTTAATATTAGCAATATCAAGCGGTGCAGAGGCAATAAATACAACAACTGTGTTAGGATTTACTTTATAAACTGCTTCAATAAGTTCTTCCTGTCCAAATGGTAATTTAATATTTTGTTTGTCTATTCCTTCAGTCTCAACATGATGATTTGTTCCGGCAAATATGATAACTGCGTCAGCAGTTTTTGCAATTTTAACCGCTTCATTAATTAAAGATGTATCAGGTTCATTATTTGGAATTTTTATGGGCCACCACTTGGTCTCCAATAAGTCGTATTGCTGTTTATAACCTTGGGAATATTGTATATTTATTTTATCACCTATTTTATTTTTTAATCCTTCGAATGGAGTAATCTCATACCGTGCTTTTACGCTAGCTCCAAATTTTAATTCATGATGTGTTTGGTTGGCATTATCGCCAATTATAGCTAAGCTTTTTATCGAATCTAAGTTTAGAGGCAGAATTGTCGGGTTGTTTTTTAATAAAACAACTGAGTTAGCAGCCACTTTATATGCTACCTCTGAATGTTCGGGAGTATTAACAGATCCTTGTTTGCGATTTTTATCTGTTGTTTTACAATAATACATTACTCGTAATACTCGCCGGGCTTTATCATTAATAATATTTTCGTCAACTAATCCTGCATTAATTGAATCGATTAATGGCTTGGCAAAATAGAAATTGTCGTAATCACCTTTATTAGATGCCATTTCTACATCTAACCCGGCATTTGCAGCTTTAACAGTACTATGTGTTGCATGCCAGTCTGATAAAACAAATCCTTTAAACCCCCATTCATTTTTTAATACATCATTTAGCAAATATTTATTTTCGCAGCAATAATCACCTCTGACTTTATTATATGCACCCATTATGGAATAAACATTAGCCTTCTGAACAGCAGCTTTATAAGCTGGCAGATATATTTCCCGTAAGGCTCTTTCACTAACATTTACATCAATTTGGCCTCTCCATTTCTCCTGATTATTTAATGCGTAGTGCTTTATACAAGCTCCAACATCACAACTCTGCACTCCTTTTATATATCCAACTATAATTTTTGAATTTAAATAAGGATCTTCGCTAAAATATTCGAAAGTTCTTCCGCATAGCGGGGTCCGCATAATATTTGCTCCCGGCCCTAAAAGAATATCTTTTCCTCTTGCCCTGGCTTCCTCTCCAATTGCTATGCCATATTGCAGGGCAAGATTAATATCCCAGGAGGCTGATAATGCTGGACCTGCAGGAAAAAATGTTACAGAGTCGGTTGTTAATCCTAATG
>CAZBZX010000295.1:0-6058 GCA_964496465.1 uncultured Bacteroidales bacterium | reverse complement strand
CAAGGATATGGCCAATCCTGTTGCATTAGCTACATTAGCTAAACATACTAGAGTAAAAGATAATTTAAGGGCAGGTTTTACACTTGCCTATGATATAATACCTCAATTAACAATACAATCAACTGTTACTCTTGATATTTTTGATAATAAAATTGAGAAATTTTTACCTTATAAAGCAATTGGTTATAATTATGGTGACGATATTACAAATAAAGCAACTGATGAATATAAAAAGAAAACATCCATTTTTAATTTCACAAGACTTATTTACAAACCTATTTTACCGGAAAATCATGAAATGACATTCTTAGGACAATTTGACGCAGAAGGTACAATAACGCGTGGTTTTCATGTAACAACCAGCAGATCTGCTTCTCCTTTTGATCAAACCACAATAGATAATTCCATCATTAAAATGGAAGCTTTATTTTCTGAGTATCATTCGCTTGGGTATTTTTTAAGTGCATTTTATAAATACAGGGATAAATGGATATTAACCCTTGGATCAAAAATAGAAGGAAGTTCAAAATACAGTCGTGAAGCCAGGTGGAATTTATTCCCATCTGTGTCTCTTTGATGGACAGTATCTGAAGAATGGCCCTTAAGGGATGTAAAATTAATTGATAACTTTTTGTTACGAGGAAGTTGGGGTAAGTCCGGGAATAATCCTGAAGATAATTACTTATATTTTAGTACATATAGTGCAGGTACAGATAAAGCTTACCTTGCCATGTCGGGAGTTGAACCTGATGGAATCGAATTAACCGGTTTACGACCAGAAATTATTGAGCAGGTTAATGCAGGTTTTTCATTTTCAGCAATAAAATACAGGTTAAGCATTGAGTTTGATATTTATGATAAAAAAACGCATAATTTATACATGAAAAAGCTGGATTCAAAAATACCTTCACATTCCGGATTTCAAAATATGGCTAGAAATGAAGGCCAGCTTAAAAATAAAGGGTATGAATTTTCAATTGATTATGTAATAATAGATAAAACCAATTTTAAGTTTAGTACGAATTTCAATATAGCACATAACCAGAATATAGTAATTAGCTGGCCGGAGAATGTTAGCCAGGTATATGGCAATATGCTTGAAAACGGTAATTACCAGCAAGTAATTATTCCTGGTTATGCCATGGGAGGTTTTTTTGGGTATAATTACCTGGGAGCTTATCCAACTACAGAAAGTACATATGTACGTGATGAAAATGGTGATTATATTTATGCTATTGGAGAAACAACACCTATGCGGATGATACACGGTTCAAATGCTTATATATATAAGGCCGGTGATTCTCAATACCAGGATCTAAACTATGATGGTAAAATTAATGCGCTTGATGTGATCTATTTAGGTGATACAAATCCGGAATTAACTGGTGGCTTTGGCCCCCGGATTCAAATTAAGAATGTGGTTTTAAACATGTTTTTTTATTTCAGGTTAGGTCAGGAAATAATAAACCAAACCCGCATGGATACGGAAAAAATGTATAATTACGACAATCAAAGTACTGCAACAAACCAAAGATGGAGATCCGAAGGGGATACAACAGATATTCCAAGGGCATTATATAATGAAGGATTTAACTGGTTAGGTTCAAATCGATTTGTTGAAGATGGATCATTCATGCGTTTGAAAACCATCTCACTAAGTTACGAAATGCCAAAAAAACTGGTTGATAAATTAAAACTTTCAAAAATGAAAATTTATGTTGCTGGTTATAATTTGAAAACCTGGACTAATTATTCAGGGCAAGATCCGGAAGTTGGACTTCCATCAAGACCGGACCAACTCCCATTAGATTATAGCCGAACTCCCCCAACTATAAGATATACTGTTGGTTTGAATATTACATTTTAATCAGGTTGAAATTTAAAAATGAAAATTATGAGTACATTAAATAAAAATATTACAAAAATCATAGTCATTTTATTATTAGCCTCAATGGCAGGTTGTAACGATTTTCTTGATATTGAGCCAGAAAATGCGCTGATCAAACAAGAATTCTGGAATACTAAAGAGGATGTGGAATCTTGTATGGCTGCTGCATACAGCGCATTAAGAGGAACTGTAGAGAAATCGCTTATATATGGAGAGATACGGGCCGATATGATGACTATAAGCGCTCGAGCCCCACTTGCTGAATATGGTCGTATAGCCAATAATGATATTGTCTCAACTCTTGGCGTGGTTAAATGGGCTGAATATTATAAAACTATAAATCTTGCCAATACCGTAATGTATTATGCTCCCATTGTGAAAGATAAAGACAATTCCTTTTCAGATAAATTAAAAAATTCCATGGATGCAGAAATGTTGTTTCTAAGATCATTAAATTATTTTTACCTGGTGAGGTTATGGAAAGATGTTCCACTTGTACTAAATCCATCTGTTTCTGATACTGTAAACATTTATCTACCTAAAAGTCCGGAGAATGTTGTATTGAATCAAATAATTAATGATTTAAAAAAGGCCGGTAGACTTGCTTATACTACAGAATTTGAAAGCATCCCTACATTTTATAAAGGTCGGGCCAATAAATTCGCTATCCAGGCTTTACTAGCCGATGTACTGTTATGGAGCGAAAGATACGATGAAGCAATAAACTACTGCGATTCCATCATCAATACAGGATTATTTGATCTGGAATCAAATTCCGATTGGTTCGACATATATTATCCGGGAAATTCAATGGTTGAAAGTATTTTTGAAGTCCAGTTTGATGATAACCTTGAAAGGCAGGAAAATCCTATGTATTTATTCCTTTTTGGTCAAATTAGAACAACCTCCAGGTTGGAAAGTATTTATGAAAATACTGATATTCGATTCTGTGGGGGTAATGGACCTCTTCATAAATATACTGGCTTAACTGCAACTTCTTCAGAAAGAAATGAAAATCAACGTGATGCTAATTTCATTTATTACAGGTATGCCGATATCCTTTTAATTAAAGCTGAAGCTTTAGCTGAAACTGGCAACCTGGCAGATGCAAATTACCTGGTAAGGCAAGTTGCCGAAAGAGCTGGACAATCTCATATTACTGAATTAAATTACGATGGATTTATGAATTCATTAATGACTGAGCGTGCCCGGGAATTTGCCATCGAAGGCAAAAGATGGTTTGATTTATTAAGGTGGGCAAAAAAAGACCATTTTGCCAATAAAAAAATTATTATGGATGTTCTTCTTGCAAAAGCAACTAATGCCCAGACGCGCTCAATATTAAGATCAAAAATTACAGATACCTTAAGCTATTATTTACCTATTCATGAAGATGAAATATTATATAATAACCAACTTGAACAAAACACTTTTTACGACAGATAATAAATTTTAATTATAAATGAATTTTAGAGTAAAACACTATATTATGAACACACAACAAAAAACGAGAATAAAACTAAAAAAATGCACTTTTGGTTTTATGATAACCTTTTTAATCCTTGTGTTTACAGGCTGTGAAGATACAATTGATAAGTGGGATGCTAAATCAGAAAACCAGGTAATAACAGAATACATAGCAAGTAATCCTGACTTTACTGAATTTTCTGGCATACTGGAAAAAACCGGAATAAAAAACCTGTTACGTGTTCGTGGGCCATTTACGTTGCTTTTACCTACTAATACAGCCATGGAAGATTTTTATGCAACAAAAAATGTGACTTCTTATTCTGAATTAGATACTAGTTATTTAAAAGACTTAGTATATAACCACCTCTTTTCTAATGAAATTACGACTAGTGGCATAGGATGGGGAGCTTTACCTGAAAAAAATGCATTGGGGGATTTTATTACTTCAGAATTCTCCGGGAAGGAAATTATTTTGAATAAAAAAGCTAAAATTATAAAAAGAGATATAGTAACCTCAAATGGTATTGTGCACCAAATTGATAAAGTTATTGATTTGGTTACAGATAATGTATTTGATATTCTTGCTGCTACTCCGGGTTACTCCATTTTCTTAGAAGGATTAGTGCAAACAAATATTAAGGATACTTTACTTACTATTACTTTTCCTTATGGAGATTTATCTGTTAGAGCATATTTTACTATTTTAGCTGTACCTGATACACTTTATAATCGATATGGAATTAATACTATTACTGACCTTATTAATACGTATTCAACAGGTGGTGATTTAACAGATCCTGAAAATGGGTTCTATAAATATATGGAATACCACTGTTTATCGGAGACATATTATTTATCTGATTTTGTTGATGTAAGGGTCTATCCTGTTTTTTCTTTTACCAGTTATCTTAATATTGATGTTACATCGGAATATAAAATTAATGAAGACTCAACTGGAGCTTATACTAGTTTTTATTTGGAATTATCAAATATTCCTGCTAAAAATGGTGTAATTCATACAGTTACGAACCTTCTTCCATTAGTAGAAGCGAAACCTGCTCCGGTATTATTTGAAACTACTGATTTTTTTGATCTTAAGCGGTTATCTTGTTTTGGTAAATATTATCAAAGGTTTTACGATGGTGAAAATACTTTTGAAGGAATTAGATGGGATGCTGATTATTTAATGTATTATTTTAAGGAAGGACAAGGCGTTCTAAATGATGATGCACTGGCAACAATGGGCCATTTTTGGATAGAATTGACAACGCCTAAAATAATGAAAGGAAAATACAACTTTTCTTCTTTCTGGTTTGGTGGTGGTTCAGAAAGTTCTTCCATAGAATGGTATCTGGATGGAGTTTCTTTGGATGTAGTAACACTACTGTCGGATGGTATATGGGGAGGAACGCCCGTAGATATTTCCACCGTTGAATTTACAGAAACAAAAGAACATACTGTCAAAATTGTGACAGTAGTACCGGGTCAAATTTGGTGGGATAGATTAGAATTTACACCAATAGAATAATAATTTAACTTATGAGTGAATTAACCGAGAAACTAATTTATAATTATTCAATTTTACTTAAAATAAATAAATCCTTAAATTAAAGTGAAATGACAAAATCTTTTATACAAATACAATTTTTCCTACTCCTGATATTTTTTCTTTTTACTGGAATTTCAGTAGTTGATGGCCAGGAAATGAATGATTCACTTCATGGTACAGTTCTTGAATCAGGTTCAGGTATCCCATTGAAACAAGCAATAGTTTCAATTTCCTCTTCTGGAATATATACCAGTACTGATGAAAATGGCGGTTTTTCTATTCAACTACCCGGTAAAAATGAAAGAATAGTAATAAACCTTCCAGGTTATCATTCAAGTTCATTAATTGCAAATAATCAGAAAGAAACAATTATATATCTTACAAAACTTATCTATAAGTCAGATGAAGAGAATTATTCAAATCCAATTGAAGAATCCATCATCAAGAATTCAACAAGTTCAATTGCTGTTATTCCAAAAAAAGAATTCAATAACACAAGTGCTACTTCATTTGATCAGGCCATTAATAGCAAAGTTGCGGGTATGAGAGTAATTGAACATTCAGGTATACCAGGACATAATTCATGGATTAATATTCGAGGAATATCTTCAATATATGGAAAAAATGAACCCATTGTATTCCTAGATGGAATGATCCATGAAACAAGGTATCCTACTATTTCGCTTATAAACGGACATATGTTAAATCCAATGGAGGTAGTTGATTTAGATGATATTGTAAATATTACTGTAATTAAAACAGGTGAGTCAGATCTTGGTTCGGCCGGATCAAATGGAATTATTTATGTCAATACAGAACAGAATAAAGAAACCAGTAGTGCAATTAACTTTAGGTTTTCAGGAGGTCTCTCTTTGCCACCGCCTAAACTTGAAGTAATGGATGCCGGACAATATAAAACTTATTTTACTGACATGCTTACAAGTCAAGGCTATTCTTCAGGTCAAATTAATACGATGTATCCATGGTTAAATGGAGGACCAGGATCCTCTTCAGAATACTACCGATATAATAACAATACTGATTGGCAAAAAGAAAATGTAAAATTAGCTCCTTTTCAAAAATATCATTTCTTTCTTAAAGGAGGAGACGATATTGCTACTTATAATATTTCTATGGGTTATGTAAGACAA
>CAZBZX010000294.1:0-6068 GCA_964496465.1 uncultured Bacteroidales bacterium | reverse complement strand
TCTATTATTTTATTATTTTAAGTTTTGCAAATTTAAGTAATAATTGTTTTTGTCCGAAGTTTTGAAAAAATATTGCAGCTTTTAAATTTGGAGGAGCACCCTCTAAATTTAGAACCTTCCCCTTTCCAAATCGGGGATGTTCAACTTGCATCCCTACCTGGATATCTTCCGGATTATCAGGCACAAAGTTTTGCATTTTATTTGAGGAACGCAAATTTACAGTCATATTTTTTTTATTAAGGCTGATTTTTTCTGCTTCATCATAATTAATTAGCTTTCTTTTTTTTATAAATCTATTTTCATGAATTTTGGACTGTGAGTTATTGTTCCAATTTCCTAATTGGTTTAAATTATCTTTAAAGTTATCTATTTCAGTCGATTCAGGTATGTCAACAAATTTTTCATCTATCTCAGCGATGAATCTGCTAGGTGTACAATTTATTAAATTACCCCACCTATATCTCGATTCAGCATATGAAACACAAGCCCTGTTCTCTGCCCGTGTTAATGCTACATAAAATAAACGTCGTTCTTCCTCCAGGTCATTCGGATTTGTTTTAGCCATACTTGACGGAAATAAATCTTCTTCTAAACCAGCAACAAAAACATTTCTAAATTCCAATCCCTTTGCCATATGAACAGTCATTAAAGAAACTTTATCACGGTCTTCTGGTTTTTCATTATCAGCATCTGTAAGTAAAGCAACATTTTCGAGATAATCGGATAATAATGGTTTATTCCCGTTTTCTTCCAAATAATTAAGTGAAAACTCTTTAATGCCATTTAACAATTCCTGAATATTTTCATATCTGCTTATACTTTCATGTGTGCGGTCTTCATGTAATTCTTTTATAATCCCAGAGGTTGAGGCCACATGAAAAGCAATATCATAAGCATCTTTTTCAAGGGCATATTTTTTAAACTCCTGTATAAGTTCTAAAAACTTATTTAGACTATTTACTGCTCTTGCTTGTAGCTTTAATTGGTATTTCCCTAAATTCATCAAAACATTCCACAAGGATACATCATTTCTATTGGCGATATCCTCAAGTTTATCAATCGTTGTGTCTCCAATGCCACGGGTAGGATAATTTACAATTCTTTTAAACGCCTCATCATCGTTTGAGTTTACAACCAATCTTAAATATGCCAATACATCTTTTATCTCTTTGCGCTGATAAAATGAAATGCCCCCATAAATTTTGTATGGAATATTCTTTTTTCTTAGGGCTTCTTCAAAAATTCTAGATTGCGCATTGGTACGGTATAAAATGGCAAATTCATTGTATTGGTCATGATCCCTTAAGTGAATATCGATTATTTCATTAGAGATTAAATAGCCTTCTTCATTATCGGTAATAGACCTAATAACTTTTATTTTCTCTCCATCCTCCTTATCTGACCAAACTATTTTTTTTATCTGACCATCATTCTTATCAATGACACTATTTGCCGCGTTTAAAATATTTTTTGTTGACCTGTAATTTTGTTCAAGTTTAAATAATTTATACTTGTTATAATCATTTTTAAAATTTAAAATATTTTCAATTTTCGCCCCTCTGAACGAATAAATACTTTGAGCATCATCACCTACAACGCAAACATTTTGATGCTGCTGGGCTAATTTTTTTATAATTAAATATTGCGCATAATTAGTATCCTGGTATTCATCAACTAGTATGTAATTAAACCTATTCTGGTATTCGGTTAATACATCAGGAAAATCGCGAAATAAAATATTTGTATTCATTAGCAAATCATCAAAATCCATTGCTCCTGATTTATAGCAACGTTGGGCATATATACGATAAACATCTGCTACCTGTGGTTTACGCGTGGTTCGGTCGTATTCCATAATTTGCGAATTGCTATTATATGCCTGTGGTGTAATTAAATTATTCTTAGCAGAAGAAATTCTTGCATGGACTTCATTCACTTTGTATACTTTATCATTTAAATTAAGGTCCTTAATAATTTTTTTTATTAAACTTCGTGAATCAATGGTATCGTAAATAGTATAATTTGATGGATAACCAAGTTTATCTGATTCGAATCTTAAGATCCGGGCAAATATTGAATGGAAAGTCCCCATCCATAAATGTTTCGCCATATCTGCTCCCACAAGGTTACCAATCCTGTCTTTCATTTCTTTAGCAGCCTTATTGGTAAAAGTGAGCGCCAGAATCGAAAAAGGTTTTACTCCTTTGTTTAATAGATTAGCAATCCTGTAGGTTAATACTCGTGTTTTTCCTGATCCAGCTCCTGCTATAACCAGCGAAGGTCCTTCCGTATCAATCACAGCCTTCTGTTGAGCTTCATTTAATTCATTTAAAAAATCGTGCACTAGGTGTTATTATTCATTAAAATTAAAAAAAATAAAAGTATATCTACTTAAGAGTTCAAACAAGCAGAATTAAAACTAATTATTCACAATTTATCTTAATAAAACATTTTACTAATTTTTATTTTATGTTCTTTTAACGTGATTATTCGCTATTGCTCATGAGATCGCTTTGTTTTATTAAAAATTCTCATAGGCCAATATAGCGTTGGCATGACCAAACGGCGAGCCATGCGATGGAATGAATTTTCAATTAATAGAAATATCAGGATTGAAGCTTGTCTCACATTCCTAGATATTTCATTAATTGAAAAGAGAGGGCTGAGGCATCGTTTGGTCTTGATTTTTTGCTTCTTTATCATCAAGGAAAAAGAAGTAATCTTATATTTATAAATAAATGATATTGATACAAATTACTTTCAATTTATCTTAATAAAACATTTTGTTAAATCTTTATTCTACTTTTAGTTATATTTTATATTATTGCACCTTCATAAATTTTTGTACAAAATCAAATAATATCAACCTGTTTTTTAAGTTAATTAGAGAATAGGTTAGTAAATAAATGAATTTTAAAATTATTAAATATATCATTTTTATTATATCAGGAATAATCCTTTCATCAACTGCTTATTCGCAGTTAAGTTTAGCTGAAGCAGACTATGATGAATATATATTAACCTATCGGGATACTTTTGAATCCGATCCGGTTTTTGTTTTTTATTCTCCCTTAGAAAACGGGCAAACTGTAACCTCTATTTCCGGGTCGCTACAGGCTAGTCATTCAAGTAACGATACTTCAACCTTTATTTGGTTAAATTTTAACACCAATACACTTGAATTTGATACCATTCAAATTGATTCTAATTTACCTGTTTCTTTTTTAAATAACTTAGACCTGGGATGTTACAGGGTAGAAATTACGGATACAAGCGATTCGGTGGAAACATATACAGCATGGACACATATTGACCATATTTCATTTAATATAAGACCTGATTATAAAAAAAACCATATTTGTCGGATAGTTGATTTTACAGCGAATTATAATTTTCCACCATTTTATTATTACCATATTTACGATACTCTTAACCCGCGATTAGATTCAGTAAATAATGAAAGTGAAACAATTATATCTATAGAAGTGGAGGGTGAACCTGCAAGTGAAGAAGTACCTGCCGGTGCTTTCGCCATAAGCACATCAAAGGAAGATAAAAACGTTTATTTCAGATGTACTGACTTATTTCAAAACAAAATTGAAGATTACTATTTTTATGAAACATGGTTGCCTGATGTTGAGGGAGAATTAGAAGATTATCATACCGGATTGCCAGATGAAGAAACAGACACCTATTTTGCCACAGATGAAGTTACTTTTTATGCCAATGGAGAAAATTATGATAGTGTGATATGGTTATTTGGCGATACGGTTACTCATTTTATTGATGATTCTTCATTTACAACAAAGTTAGAAAACACCTATAAATATATTAAACCGGGAAAATATACGGCAAAAGTAATTGTTAAAAATGATAAATATGGTTGTATTGACAGGGATTCGGTTGATTTTGAAATTGTTGAATCAGTAATTGAAATTCCCGGAAACACCTTCACTCCAGTTGTTGATTATGGAGATGTACGGGATCAATCCAATGGTTTAAATGATTATTTTATTGTGAAAGGGAAATCCATCAGGAACTTCAATATTAAAATATTTGATCGCTGGGGAAGAATCGTTTATAAAAATGAAATTACCGATTTTCAACCCATAAATGAAAATGTTGATGCAGAAGATAAAGGCGTTATAATTAGATGGGATGGTATAAATACGGTGGCTGTACCAAGCAGGAAATGCCCAACAGGGGTTTATTTTTACATTATTGAAGCTGAAGGTTGGGATGGAAACAAATTTAATAAAAATTCTGAACCACCTACTGAATCAGAAGATCAAAATAATCCAAGTTCAGGTACAGGTAAAGGAGACAAAAAATATCCATATACTGGCACAATTTACTTATTCCGCTAAAATTTAAAAGTTTTTGTAATTCTTGTATCTTTTGGTGTTTTAGAGTTTTGATGGCTAAAAAAAATACTGCCAAATCACTAAATTTTCACCAATAAAAGGAAAAGAATAAAATTTAAAAAATAAAAACAGATGCTTAGTAATAAATCAAGGTTGACATTTGTTCTTTTAAAAGAATATCATTCGCAATCCTGATAATATCTTCTGAAGAAATATTCTCGATTTTATTCTTTATTTCTTCAAAACTTTCAATTCTATTAAAAATGAGATATTTTTTACCATTTGAGATCATACGATGTTCTTTGTTTTCCGAATTTATTGCAATTTGGCCTATCAACTGTTTCTTTGCTGATTTTAATTGATTAACAGTTAATTTACTATTTTTTACAATTTCAAATTCCTTATAAATTATATTCAGGGTTTTTTCGAGATTATCCTTATCTAAACCTATATAAACACAAAAAATCCCTGTATCAGAATATGGATTGTAAATCGATTCAACATTATAAGCGTACCCGTATTTTTCCCTTATTATCAAATTTAACCTTGAGTTAAAACCCGGTCCGCCAAGAATATTATTTAATAAAACTAATCCAGCACGATCTATACTTTTAATATCATAAGCCAGGTTTCCGACTATACAATGAGCCTGGTATGTTTTTTTTGATACTTTTTTATACTGCGGTATATATGGACTTAATCCATTTCTGTCCCTCTCAACTATATTAGGTAAAATGTATCCAAAATGTTTTTCAACCAATTTGACTAATTTACCAAAAGGTAAACTTCCTACCGAACTTATAACCATCTGATTTGTCTGGTAAGTTCTTTTTATAAAAGATTCAATATGGGATTTAGTAAATTTCTTAAGGTTTTTCTTAGTTCCCAAAATATTTCTAGCAATAGAGCTGTTTTTAAATATCAGTTCTTCAAAATCGTCAAAAATCAATTCCGCAGGATTATCCTTGTAAGAATTAATCTCATCAATAATAATTTCTTTCTCTTTTTTTAATTCATTCTCTGGAAAAGCAGAATTAAATACTATATCACTCATCAATTCAAGCGATCTCTCATAATCATCTTTTAAAAATGAAGTATAAACACAAGTCTCTTCTTTTGTTGTATAAGCATTTATTTCTCCCCCCACACTCTCTAACCTGTTTAAAACCTGGTATGCACTCCTCTTTTTTGTGCCTTTAAATAATAAATGTTCAATAAAATGAGCTAAACCATGTTCCTCTTCATTTTCATCTCTCGATCCGGTATTAATAATGATCCCACAATGTGCCACTTCCGATTCATAAGGCATATGTACTAACCGGATGCCATTTTTTAACTCATACGTCTCACATTTCATCTTTTCAGTTTTCATATGTGACAAATGTATAAAAAGATACATTTGAAATACTATAAATATATTTAAGATTTTAATTGAACGATAGAAGTAATTTTCGTTCTACATATTGATATACAGCAATTTAAATAACCTAAAAAATAGTATTACGATTATTTTTTGTAAAATAAAATTTTTATGTAGATTTGCACCACCAAAATACAAGGTGCCATACCTGCCTGCCGGCAGGCAGGGCTCAAATAGGTAGAGCAACTTGTTTTATAGGGTGCCATAGCTCAGTAGGTAGAGCAACGGACTGAAAATCCGTGTGTCCTTGGTTCGATTCCGAGTGGCACCACAATTTTTTAAAG
>CAZBZX010000293.1:3008-6072 GCA_964496465.1 uncultured Bacteroidales bacterium | reverse complement strand
CTCCTTATTTAAAGAAGAGATTTCTCGAAAATTTGTTAGAATTTCCATTTATATATTTGCAGGACTTACTGCTTTAATATTGCTTACACAAGGAATTATTTATACAAATACATTAAACTTGTTTTTTGCTTTATTATTTATAACCATTGGTTATCTTTTTTATATACTTATAAAAGCTGCAGTCAAGAAAAAAACTATTGCAATTTATTCATCAATTGGTTTGTTTATTATTCTGGCAGCAGCGGCTAATGATTTTCTATACGAGAAAATGATAATTCAGACCATGTATTTGGTTCCATTCGGTATATTTATATTTATATTTATACAATCATTTATGCTTTCATTTTTTTCATCAAGAGCTTTTAAATCTGTTGAAAGCTTATCAGGAAGATTAATGAAACTTGACAAAATAAAAAATGAATTTTTAGCTAGCAGCTCATATAGCTTGTCAAATCCTTTAAAAATTTTGATGGAAAATATAGGAGTTGACAAAGGTTATTTATTAATTAAGAAAAACGGAAAATGGATTATCGAGGCAAAAAAGGTATTTCCCGATTTGGAAGCAAAAGGGAGTATAAACATAGAACTTGATTTAGATGGAGGAAGGATGGATAGTCCAGTTATTTCTGATAAGGTAGTTAAGCAAGTAATTAAAACAAGAGAAAATATTCTTGTAAACAATCCTGTTGAAGATGATGAATATTTAGAAGATCAATATGTCAATCAATTTAAACCAAGTTCAATTTATTGCATGCCTTTGGTTCACAGGTCAAAGTTGAAAGGCATTTTGTATCTTGAAATGAATGGTTCAAATACAGATTTTACTGAGGAACAAATAAGGATTTTAGATTTATTATCATCGCAAGTGGCTACATTAATTGATAATGCTGAAATATTTTGGGAGTTAGAAACGCTTAATAAAAACCTTGAAAGGAAAGTAGAAGAGAGAACACAGGAGATAATTTTACAGAAAGAAGAAATTCTGGCACAACGCGATGAAATTGAAGATAAAAGTAAAATATTGCAGCAAGCCTACAATGAAATTGCTGTTAAGAATAGAGATATTACTGATAGTATTAATTATGCAAAAAGAATACAAACATCTGTTTTACCACCTTCTACTTTTGTTAAAGAAATAGTTCCTGAATCATTCATTCTTTTTAAACCGAAAGATATTTTAAGCGGCGATTTTTATTGGGTTGAGAAGTTCTCTTCCCAAATAAGCGGACAAATTTTAGATAAATATAAACCTGAATATATAATTGCAGCAGCTGTTGATTGTACCGGACATGGTGTGCCCGGAGCATTATTATCAATTATGGGACATAATTTAATTAATAATATTATAACGGAATATAAATACACTAAACCTTCTGATATATTAGATATTCTTCAAAAAGGGGTAAGGAATTATTTAAGGCAAAGTGATGATGATATGAAATCGAAGGACGGAATGGATATTGCCTTAATTTCTTATGAAAAGACGAGTAAAAAATTGCAATTTGCTGGAGCAAGAAATCCGTTGTATTTAATACGAAATGGTGAATTAATTATTATTAAAGGTGACCGGCAATCGATAGGTGGATTTATTTCAAAAAAATACCGGGGAAAAAATTTTACGAACCATGAATTAAATATTGAAGAGAATGATATTGTTTATATTTTTTCAGATGGTTTTATGGATCAGTTTGGCGGCCCTAATGATTTAAAGTTTTCATATACAGCGTTTGGTAACTTGCTACAGTCTGTTTATAAGAAGCCACTTGCTGACCAAAAAGAAATATTAATAGAAACTTTTGAAAATTGGAGAAGTGGAGGAAAACAAATTGATGATGTTTTAGTTATGGGATTTAAATTTTCAAGCATATAATAAGGCTAAAATGAGAAACAGGCAGAATAGTAAAACTAAGAAGTTGATCTTTTTAATATGGGTTATTATTATTGCCATATTTATTTCTTGTAAAGAAGAATATCTTACAAAACCTATAATTAGATTAAAAAAGGAAGCCCCTTTTGTTTATGAAAACCGAAAGGTCCACCTAAATGAAGAGATTGAAGCTGGAATAGTATTAGAGGCTGTTGGTGAAGGTAATGAAATTACAAATTTTGAACTTTCAAAAAACGATAGCATGTATTTTGATACTGTTTTGAACAAAGAATATGTGTTTTTTAAATTAAAACTTTTAATAGATACTTATGATAGTACGTTGTATTACTTAGCTGCTTATGATGTTGCCTATAATTTAGGGGAGTATTTTATTAAAACATTTAGAGTAATTGATACTATTCCTAGATATGACACTATTTATAACATGGATACAACTATATTGATGGATTATCTTTCTATAGATACTGTAAAAGTGGATACATTACCAGCTTTAATTGTCAAATCTATAGATAGAACTGATACTTTAATATATATTGATTTATAACAATTTTGAAAATTGAAAAAAATAACATTCTTTTGCATCCCAAAACGAATTTTTAATTAGAAATATAGTAGTTGATGGTAAGTAAAGTTGATGTAGTTAATTTTAAAGCTTGGTTTAAAGATTATTATAGTAGTTTTAAGACTTTGGATAAGGAGTATAATAATATACTTGAGTTGAAATTCCAGCATTCAATAAGAGTATGCAGGGAAATTATTGATATTGGAAAAAATTGCGATTTACCTCAAAATCAATTACGAATAGCTGAAGTAATGGCATTATTTCATGATTTAGGCAGATTTCAGCAGTTTCGCGATTTTCAAACTTTTTCTGATAAAAAATCAATAAATCATGCTGAATTAGCGGTGCAACTATTAAAAGACCATAAAGTTTTGCGGAATATTGATGAAAGTAATAAAAGTTTAATTTATACTGCTATTGAAAACCATAATAAAATTGAAATTCCCTTTAACACATTTGGCGATGATTTGTTCTTTTCAAAATTATTAAGAGATGCAGATAAGGTTGATGTGTTTAAAGTTGTTATAAATTATTATGAAAATAAGCACCTTTATAAAGGGAATACAATTGAATTGGATTTGACATGCTTATTGACTTTATTGGCAAAAATCATA
>CAZBZX010000293.1:0-2998 GCA_964496465.1 uncultured Bacteroidales bacterium | reverse complement strand
TACAATTGAATTGGATTTGCCTGATGAACCTGGAATTCAAGAAAATAATTTTCAAGATATTGTTTCAGGCAGGATTATAAAATCAGAAAATTTGAAATCTTTAAACGATTTTAAATTAATGCAAATTAGCTGGTTATTTGATATTAATTTTACACGTTCTTTTGAAATAATAAAAGAACGCGACTACCTCAATAGAATTTTTGCAGTATTACCCCAGGATGAGAAATTCATACTTCTAAAATCAAATATATTTAAATATATTAACGAAGCCTTGGTTGCATAATTTATTTTGTATCCCTTTTATTCCTTAATTTATCTTACAAACTAGTATAATTAATTTTGAAGTATTCTAAATTAGGAATACCTTTGAATGACATTCATAAATGAATTCTTTTAAATATTAATGAAATACCTGAAAAATCTGTATTATTTATTTACATCTTTATATTCATATATAGCAGAAAATTATTCGCAAAAGAAATTTGTTAAAAACTTTAAACCTCTCCAGGATCTTTTATATAAATCTCGATATAGCCTTCGAGGTAACGCATTAAATCATCTTAAGGATTATTGTAATCGACTATATATTTTAATTGCAGTTCCATCGAGCAATTTGGAAGGTTACCAGATTTCTTATTCAGAAAGATCCAGATTAGTTTTATTAGGAGCATTTGCCTCGATTTATGATAATTTTATTGACATAACCAGAGCCAATATTGCTAAATTAAAAATTCTGGTAAAAAATCCTAATTATTATATACCTATAAATATAAAAGAAGAAACAGGGCATGAAGCATTAAAATTATTATTAAAATATTATAACGGGAATATAAAAAGGATATTTCCAAGTGTTTTTAAAACACATCTTATGCAGATCCAAAGTAAGAAACAAAGAAATGAAGATATAGAATATGAAGAGTTGAAAAAAATTATTTATGCTAAAGGTGGATATACCGCTTTACTCTGTAGAAATATGATAGATAAACCAATAAGTAAAATTGATTATCATATGTGGTATCAGTATGGAGTATTTTTACAACTATCTGATGATATTTTTGATATGAAAAAAGATTTTGATGAAGGAATAAAAACCCTGGCAAATACATCTGAAAAAATAAGTGAAATAAATGATTTACTAGATAAGGAATTTCTTGCCTGTATCAAATTAGTTCATCAAACTATTTACTCTATGGATAATAAGAAAGAATTTATTTATCGTATTGCTCTGTTTTATATTATAGTGAAAGGACTGCTTCATCAGATTAAAAGAAAAACAAGAAGATTAAATTACACCATAAACTTAAATAAACTTAAAAGAAAAGATTTTAATTTTAACTTTTTTTCAATTCGCAATTATTTCTATTTGTTTAAATTAACGGTAAAATTAAATATTTAATAATTTTTGGCTAAAAAACAACATAAACTTGAATTCACTATTGAATACGACTTCAATTTGATAGGTATATCTTCTCATGAAAACGATTATAGATTATCCTGGGCCCTCAATAATGGTTTAAATTTTAATTTTATTAAAACAAACGATCTTGAAATTAAAGGAAAGCTGGAAGAAGAAAATCAGAATTTTGTAAAATACTCTTATGTTGATGAAGATACACTTAATATGTATAACTTAATATCAAATCGGTGTGATAACGGTTTTTTATTAGAAGAATACAGGAATATTGACTTTATCTTGATGATTATAGGAGAATTTGATAGTAATTTTATTGATTTTATTGTTAATAAAATTAAATCAGTAAATATTATAACACTCGCTTTTAAAATTGATATTGAAACATTAAAAAAGAAATCTAAAACAAAACTAATATTTTAAAGATGAACTTAAATTTTAAACTATTAAAAGAAATAAGTGAAACTCCTGGTGTGTCTGGTTTTGAAGACAGGATTCGTAAGCTTGTTATTAACAATATAAACACTTTAGTTGACGACATAAAAATTGACAATCTTGGTAATATAGTTGGATTCAGAAAAGGAAAAGTTTCTAAAAAAGTAATGATTGCAGCCCATATTGATGAAATTGGTTTTATAGTAAATTATATTGATGAGAACGGTTTCCTAAGGTTTTATCCTTTAGGCGGCTTTGATCCAAAAACGTTGACTGCGCAGCGCGTAATTGTTCATGGTAAAAAAGATATCATTGGTGTAATGGGATCAAAACCTATTCATATAATGAAAGAAGAAGAAAAGAAAAAAACACTTGAAATTTCAGATTTCTTTATTGATGTTGGAATGAAAAAAGAGGAGGTAGTGAAAATAGTTGAAATTGGAGATCCTATTACCCGGGAAAGGACATGCATTGAAATGGGTGATTGCATTAATGGAAAATCTCTCGATAACAGGATTTCCGTATTTATTTTAATTGAAACATTAAAATTGCTTAAAGGAAAGGAATTGCCATTTGATATATTTGCAGTTTTTACAACTCAGGAGGAAGTTGGGATAAGAGGGGCACAAGTTGCTACATTGGAAATCCAGCCTGATTTTGGTTTTGCTATTGATACTACCATTGCTTTTGATGTGCCAGGATCTCAACCACATGAACAAGTTACAAAAATAGGAGAGGGGGCAGCAATTAAAATCATGGATTCATCAGTTATTGCTGATTATAGAATGGTGAATTTTTTAAAAAAAGTAGCCAATGAAAATAATATAAAATGGCAGCCGGAATTATTGTCCCGGGGTGGTACTGATACTGCCGGCCTCCAACGCATGACGAAAAGCGGGTCAATTGTTGGTGCTATTTCAATTCCAACAAGACATATTCACCAGGTAATAGAATCAGTGAGCAAAGAAGATGTTCTGTCAGCAATTAATTTATTAGCAAAAACACTGGAGAATATAGATAAGTTTGATTTTACTTATTAGTAACACCATCATCCTGATGGTGAATTAATTAAATAAAGAACCTCCCAAACTCCCGACTATGTCAGCGATTTTGCAGTGTTAATTTGTTTTAGTATTTAGATAATTATTTTGC
>CAZBZX010000292.1:3335-6087 GCA_964496465.1 uncultured Bacteroidales bacterium | reverse complement strand
TTTATTAAAGGCTTTTTACCAGAATATGAAAGCAGGAAAAATAATTCGAGGAGGAAGTACATTAACCATGCAGGTTGTAAGATTATCACGAAAAGGAAAATCCAGGACTTATTTTGAAAAATTTATCGAAATTATTTTAGCCACAAAACTTGAATTAAAATATTCGAAACAGGAAATACTTGCCCAATATGCATCAAATGCGCCATTTGGTGGTAATGTTGTTGGAATTGAAGCAGCTGCCTGGAGATATTTTGGCAGACCGCCCCTTGAACTTTCATGGGCAGAAACAGCTACACTCGCAGTTTTACCAAATTCTCCTTCATTAATTTATCCTGGCAGAAACCATGATGATCTATATCAAAAAAGGAATAATCTATTAAAAAATTTATATTCAAATAAAATTATCGATTCATTAACTTATGAACTAGCTACTGAAGAATCTCTTCCAGGTAAACCAAAGGCACTGCCACAACTCGCGCCACATCTGCTTAACCAGGTAATTATTCATAACAAAGGAAAAAAGATTAAAACAACGATTAATTACCATCTCCAAAATTCGGTAAATCAAATTACTCAATTACATTATAATCAGTTAAAATATAATGAAATTTACAATGCTGCTGTTTTAGTTCTCGAAGTAGAAACCGGAAATGCAATTGCCTACATTGGCAATACAACAAATAAAAGTTCAGAACATGGAAATGATGTAGATGTGATTACTGCCCAGAGAAGTACAGGAAGTATACTAAAACCAATTCTATATGCTGCAATGCTTAATGAAGGTGATATTTTGCCAAATACACTTATTGCTGATATACCCACACAAATGTCGGGCTTTACACCTAAAAATTACAATTTAACTTATGATGGAGCTGTACCTGCAAAAAAAGCATTGGCTCGTTCACTAAATATTCCAGCAGTTAGGATGCTTCAACAATATAGTGTAGAAAAATTTCATGCCCTGCTTAAACAAATAGGATTAACATCCATAATCTATCCTGCTGGTCATTATGGATTATCCCTAATATTAGGAGGCGCAGAAGGCAGTTTGTGGGAAATTTGCGGAGTTTATGCAGGCATGGCCAGGGTATTAAAACATACTATTTTATCACATGGATTTTATTCCATATCTGATTTACATCCGCCAAACTATCAATTAAACAAAACAATAATCCAGGATGTAAAAACATATAATGAAAACAATACTATTTTAAGAGCAGCCTCAATTTGGTTTACTTTTGAAGCATTATTGGAAGTTAACCGTCCTGAAGAAGAAGAAGGATGGGAATATTTTTCATCATCAAATACTGTAGCCTGGAAAACGGGTACAAGTTTTGGTTTTAGAGATGCCTGGGCCATTGGCGTAACTCCAAAATATTTAGTGGGAGTTTGGGTAGGTAATGCCGATGGAGAAGGCCGTCCTGGTCTTACTGGTGTAACATGTGCCGCTCCAATTATGTTTGATGTTTTTAATTGCTTGGACGATAATTCTTGGTTTGAACCTCCCTACGATGAGATGATTGAAGCAACCATATGTAAACAAAGCGGGCATTTAGCTTCTTTTAGCTGTAATGACACGTTAAGAATGGAAATACCAGAGTTTGGGATTAGATCTATCCCCTGCCCTTACCATCAAATTATCCATTTAGATAAATATAATTTCAGGGTTAACACAAGCTGTGAAAACATAGAAAATATTAAGCATGTTTCATGGTTTATTCTTCCGCCAGCCATGGAATGGTTCTACAAACAAAAACATCCTGAATATAAAACCTTACCTCCCTATAGGGATGACTGTATAAATAATGACGAAGTTGCCATGATGGAATTTATTTATCCAAAAGAAGCAACACAAATATATTTGCCAATAGAAATTAATGGTTTAAAAGGAGAAACCATATTTGAAGTTGCCCACAGGAAATCTGATGCTGTGATCTTTTGGCATCTGGATAATGAATATTTGGGACTTACAAAAGGAAATCATCAATTTGGAATTCATCCTGGGCCCGGTAAACATATCATAACATTAGTCGATCAGGATGGAAATAGTATTTCGAAAAAATTCTGGATAGTAAATGAGTAACAAAATATTTCCATCATGAGTTTTATTTTAGTTAATTAATTTATAAGATATCGTTTTATCCTTTAACCTGATATTTAATAAATATACTCCTCTTTTAAAATTTAAATTCGATATTTTAACCTTCTTTGGAGAATTATAATACTCTTTTTTAAATAGAAGTTTTCCCTGTAAAGATAAAATCTCAATACACAATTCATCCAGATCTTCAACAAATTCAATATTTAATTCATTATTAAAAGGAACAGGGTAAATGTTTAAATACTTTGAAAATGAATTATATTTTATTAAAGTAACTTCAGAATTTGTATCCACTGAATTAGAATCAGATGGTGTTAAAATTGAATCAATTGGAAGTGATGTTGTATCACTTGGTGCAGAAATTGAATCATTGGGAATAGAATTTGTATCAATTGGAATTGTTGAAGTATCAATAATGACAGTGGTATCTATAGGTATTATTGTAGTATCTCCAGGAATTGTATCTATGCTTGTTGAACAATTATAATCCCAACCTGCTAAAATAGCCCAAAGATGCCAGGCAGCTATTCCTTTTTTTATACAGTTTAAACTTATAGAATGAGCACAGCTATTACAATATTCGGAAATTTTAGTTAATTCGTGTTCAGGATTATTTGCCAGCCATCTGTTTGCCCAATTTGCAGTCCCACC
>CAZBZX010000292.1:0-3325 GCA_964496465.1 uncultured Bacteroidales bacterium | reverse complement strand
TGAGATACCCATCATTTTTAGTTGGTCGCGTGAATATTTCTCAATATCAGTAAAATCAAATAGAATTTTATTATTGGTATCGCAATACTCCCTTATTTTTTGGTTTGCCTTAAAAAGTGATCCATCCGGTCCGCCACCCTCTAAATGGCCAGTCATATAAACAAATTTCACATCTGGATATTCATCTTCAAGGGCTTCCATTCTTTCAAAATAATGGGTTTCGAGGTTAACATCATTTACCTGTCCGCACCACGACCATATAATAACATTACAGTCAGGGAATGAATCAAGAAACTGTCTAGTTTTATCATCCCATCCACTATAACCTACATCCAGGTCTAAATATCCTTCTCCATAACTTCCCCCTTCAAATAAATGCAGTTCATTTGACCCACCTGAATGACTCCAATTATATGTTCCATCAGTAAAATACGATTCAATAGCATTCATTCCTGAAGTAATTTGACTTCCATGGGAAGTATGTCCATAACCGATAAATAATTTTGCTTTAGCACTATCAATCCATTCCACTGGAATATAAGATATATCATCGAATGTATGATCAATAATAATAGCTCGTTGAGCGTTAATAAAAAACGGAAAAACTACAAGCAATGCAACAAATAACTTTTTCATATTTATTAATTTTAGTTAATACAAATTGTTGAAAGGCAAAAAAGAAGTGTAGTCAAAAAATCATTTAACAATGAGCAATTTAAAACAAAAAGATTAAAAAAGCAAAATTCATAGAATAATTGAATCCCATAAAAACATAAAGTCATCTAAAATTTAGATGGCCTTTAAGCTCCTCAGGTTGGACTCCCCGCCTGACTAACGCAGTCGGGCAGGCCCGCCTGACCAGCTGACAGAGCCAGTCGGGCAGGGAATCCCGAAAATCCTGAAATCTATGATTTCAATAGATTTTCGAGGATGCTCGAAAAATTTGAAAATCTCAGATTTTCATTTTTCGGCACCAGCGACCCTCCCGACATTAAGTCGGGATGCTCTAATCAACTGATCTTAATATTTTTTTTATCCTTTTTTTAATTCCTTGTAAACAAAAAAGCCATCCGTTTCCGAATAGCTTTCTGCTCCTCAGGTTGGACTCGAACCAGCGACCCCCTGGTTAACAGCCAGGTGCTCTAACCAACTGAGCTACTGAGGAAAATTTTAGAGCTGCAAAAATAAATGTTTATATTTAATCTCACAACAAAATTTTATTATTTTTTTATGAATTTATTTTCCTCATATTTGCTCAATTTTATTTAAATTCATATTTCTTTAATACATAACATACAATGAATAAAATTATAGGTATCGGTAACGCATTAGTTGACATTTTAGTAAAATTAAAAAATGATGAAATTCTTGCTGAATATAATCTTCCAAAAGGTAGTATGCAGCTGGTTGACAAATCGTTTGTTACAGAATTTGCTAAACGGATAAATCAGTTTGACATATCGATTAAATCAGGAGGGTCCGCTTCAAATACTATTCATGGGTTAGCAAACTTAGGGGTCCAAACTGGTTATATTGGCAAAATTGGAAAGGATAATTTTGGTGAAATTTTCAAAAATGATCTGCTTGAAAATAATATCCATCCACATTTATTAACTGGCAAGGAAGAATCAGGCAGGGCAATAACCTTTATTAGCCCTGATACAGAGCGTACATTTGCTACATTTCTTGGAGCTGCAATTGAGATGGCTTCAAATGAAATTACATCAGATTTATTTAACGATTATCAAATTTTACATATTGAAGGATATCTTGTTCAGGATAATCAATTGATTGAGAACGCAATTAAAACAGCAAAAAAAAATAAATTAAAAGTATCTTTAGATCTCGCCAGTTATAATGTTGTAGAGGCAAATTTAAATTTTCTTAAAAAAATAGTAAAAGACCATGTTGATATTGTATTTGCAAATGAGGAAGAAGCCAAAGCTTTTACACATAAAGAACCCCTAGATGCAGTAAATGAAATTGCTGAAATTTGTGAAATTGCTGTGGTAAAGGTAGGAGATAAAGGTTCTTTTATTAAAACCGGCAAAGAAATTATTCAGGTTGGTATAAGAAAAGCAAATGTAATTGATACTACTGGAGCTGGTGATCTATATGCCTCCGGATTTTTATATGGGTTAATAAATGATTTATCATTATTAAAATGTGGGGAAATTGGAGCTTTATTATCAAGCAAGGTAATTGAAGTTATTGGTCCAAAAATACCAGAAGATATTTGGTATGATATAATTGATGAAGTTCAAAAAATTAAAGAAATAGGTTCAAATACCTGGGAAGCTGAATAAAGAAAATTCTTAAAATTGACTATTCCCATAGCAGAGCCAAGGAGTATTTCACCAATTTTATTTCGGCAAATAAGCCGAAAACCAAATTTTCATTATTTTACCCCTCTGTCAGTCTTTCGACTGACATCTCCCCTAAAATTTAGAGGAGATTATAAGGAAACCCCGTGGCAAGCCACGAGGAATTATTTAATTAAATACATTAAAATTCAATAAAATGTATAACCAGATTAAAACTCATTTTCAAGAAGAATTAAACAATATTAAAGAATCGGGCCTATTTAAAACTGAACGAATAATTAATTCACCCCAAGATGCTATTATTGAAGTTGACTCTGGTAGAAAAGTATTAAATTTCTGTGCTAATAATTACCTCGGGCTTTCATCCCACCCTAAAATAATTGAAGCGGCAAAAAAGACCCTTGATAGTCATGGTTTTGGTATGTCATCAGTACGATTTATTTGCGGAACTCAGGATATCCATAAATTGCTGGAAAAAAAAATTTCTGAGTTTTTTAATACTGAAGATACAATTTTATATGCAGCTTGTTTTGATGCAAATGGTGGGATTTTTGAACCCTTACTTTCGAAAGACGATGCCATAATTTCTGATGAACTAAATCATGCTTCCATAATCGACGGGGTCCGCTTATGCAAAGCTCAGCGATACAGATATAAACATGCTGATATGGAAGATTTAGAGACACAGTTAAAATTATCTCAAATACAAAAAAACAGGATAATTGTAACTGATGGGGTTTTTTCAATGGATGGAGATATTGCCCCCCTTGATGAAATATGCGAACTGGCTGAAAAATTTAAAGCCCTTGTAATGGTTGATGATAGCCATGCTGCAGGATTCATTGGAAAAACCGGACGTGGAACTCCTGAATACCATAATGTAATGGATAAAATTGATATTATAACTGGAACTTTAGGCAAAGCATTAGGCGGAGGAATGGGTGGCTATACAACTGGTAAAAAAGAAATTATTGAAATGCTTAGACAAAGGTCAAGACCAT
>CAZBZX010000291.1:0-6089 GCA_964496465.1 uncultured Bacteroidales bacterium | reverse complement strand
TACTGATAAAGATTGGGACCTTATTTTACCATACCTGGAAGAAAATGAAAAGTTATTTAATTTTAAAATTAATGATCTTCTTATAGTTGATAACCAGAAACTAAAACCTTCTCAGGTGTATCGTAAAGTTATTCCTAGTATTACTACAACTCCAGTTGATGCTAAAAAAGATGTATATGGTGAAGAAGAAAGTATTGAGGAATTAGAAGAAGAAATTGAAAAATAGAATATAAAAATATTAAGCATGACATTAGTAATAGAAAAAGGTACAGTTTCAAATAGCACAAAGAAAATGGTGAAAAAGATTTCTGGGGTGGATATAGATAGCTGTCTTCAATGCAAAAAATGCTCTAATGGCTGCCCTGTTGTTAATTTAGTTGATTCTCCACCATCTGAAATTATTCGATTGCTCCAACTTAATGCAAGCGATGAAGTCCTAAAGAGCAAACTGGTTTGGATGTGCGCCTCTTGCGAAACTTGTTTTTCGAGATGTCCGATGAAAATTGATATGGCCGCAGTAATGGATGCTTTGCGTATTATTTCTGCAAATAGAACAACGATATTGAAGAATGGAAAAGTAAAAAAAATGAATAAAGCTTTTTTAAATTCTGTGAAAATGTTTGGAAGAACCTATGATTTAGGCATGATAGCTGCTTTTAAAATGAAAACTATGAATTTTTTCCAGGACATGGATAAATTCCCAACCATGCTTAGAAAACAAAAAATTGCTTTATTCCCAAATTTTAAGGGTGATAAGAAAACAATAAAAAGAATTTATAAAACTGTCAAAAGAGTGAAATCATGATAAAATACGCGTATTATCCCGGATGCTCTGCAGAATCGACTTCACAAGATCACCATGCTTCTATTAAAGAAGTAGCAAAAGTTCTGGGAATTGAAATGATAGAACCAAAAGGATGGACATGCTGTGGCTCAACAGCTGCGCACCAAACAGATAAAAATTTATCGGTTGCATTACCTGCAGCGAATTTACTTAAAGTTCAGGAAATGGGTATGGATATGGTAGTAAGTTGCGCTGCTTGTTATAATAGAATGAAAGTTGCCAATCATGAAATAAATACAAAGCCTGAAATAAAAAAGCTAGTCAATCAGTCGCTTGGGAAAGAATATAAAGGCGAAGTAAAAATTCGTCATTTTATTGAGGTTTTATTAGAAGATGTAGGAATTGATAAATTAAAATATTTGTTTTCTAGTTCTTTTAATGGACTGAACGTTGCAAATTATTATGGTTGCTTGTTAGTTCGTCCTCATGAAGTAACTAATTTCGATGATCCTGAGAATCCAACATCCATGGAAAAATTAGTTGAAGCTATGGGTGGTGTGGGAATTGACTGGCCTTATAAAGTTGAATGTTGCGGTGGTGGCTTTGCACTTTCAAGACCTGATATCGTAGTTGAACTTTCTGGTGGAATTCTTGAAATGGCTGAAGCGGCTGGAGCACAATGTATTGCTGTTGCTTGTCCTATGTGTCAGGTTAATCTTGATTTAAGACAGGCAGAAATTAATAAAAGAAAAGATAAAAATTTCAATATACCTATAGTTTATATTACTCAATTACTGGGTTTATGCCTGGGAATTTCTTCAAATAAACTCGGAATGAAGAGATGTGTTGTATCCCCGGATCCTATTATTAATGCAATAGTTTAACATAGGGAGAATTTATGATGGATAAAAAAAATAAAAAAACAGGTGCGATCTTAGTCCAGGGTGGGGGAATTGCTGGTGTACAGGCTTCTCTTGATCTGGCGAATTCAGGTTTTAAAGTTTATCTGGTTGATAAATCACCAATAATAGGTGGTATGATGGCACACCTGGATAAAACCTTCCCAACAGGTGATTGTGCTATTTGTGTAATATCTCCTAAGCTTGTAGAATGTGCAAGAAATTTAAATGTGAATATCCTTACGCTTTCTGAAATTGAAAAAATTCAAGGAGATCCTGGAAATTTTAAGGTGACAGTTAAAAAATCACCCCGGTACATTGATGAAGATATTTGTAATGATTGCGGTGAATGTACTACTGCATGTCCGGCTGAAATTTATGACAATTTCAACAGGGATTTGGGTAAAAGAAAAGTTATTCAAAAATACTATGCACAGGCAGTTCCTAATATGCCAAATATGCTTAAACTTGGACATGCCCCATGTAAGATAAAATGTCCGGCAAATATTAATGTTCAGGGATATGTGCAGCTTATTAAGAAAAAAGAATATGTTAAAGCAGTAAACCTGATTAGGGAAAGAAATCCCTTTGCAGCTATTTGCGGCAGGGTTTGTCCTGCACCATGTGAAGATGCTTGTACACGTGCTGATATTGATGAAGCTATTGCTATTCGTCAACTTAAACGTTTTGCTTCTGACCAGGAATATGAACTGTTTAAAAAAGGAGAACTGGAATTACCTGAAGCTAAAACTCCCGATAAAAATGCAAAAAAGGTCGCTGTTATTGGTGCAGGTCCTTCCGGCCTTACACTTGCTGCCGATTTAGCAGATAAAGGATTTAATGTAACAATATATGAAGCACTGGAAAAAGCAGGAGGGATGCTGTATTACGGTATTCCAAGGTACAGGCTTCCTGAAGAGATTTTAGATTATGAAATTGACCTTATAAAACGAAAAGGGATAAGCTTTGTTTTTAATTGTGAAGTTGGAAAGGATATAACATTTGAAGAACTTAGGAAAAATAACCAGGCTGTTTATATCAGTGCTGGTGCTCACAAAAGCCGTAAATTAGGCATCGAAGGTGAAGATAAAAATGATGTAAATGAAGGAGTTGAATTTTTAAGAAAAGCTGCTTCAATGAATAAACCACAAGTAAAAGAAAATGTGGTAGTCATTGGTGGTGGAAATGTTGCTGTTGATGTTGCTAGGACAGCTTTACGACTTGGAGCGAAAAAAGTGGAAATGATTGCATTGGAGCAATTAAAAGAGATGCCTGCCTACACTGATGAAATCCATGCAACATTAGAAGAAGGGATCAATATCAGAAATGGTTGGGGACCACGAAAAATTATAGGAAATGGCTCAGTTACAGGAATTGAACTTAAACAATGTGTTAGCGTATTCGATGAAAATAAACGCTTTAGCCCTGTTTATAATGAAAGCAATGTTGTTTCTGTAAAAATGGATCAGGTTATTGTCGCCATTGGGCAAATGACTGATTTAGAGCTTGTTAAACATATTGGAGTTGCATCAGAGAGAGGTATTTTTAAAGTTGATCCTGTTACTTACGAAACTTCTATTGAAGGAGTTTTTGCTGGAGGCGATAATGCTTCAGGACCAGGTATGGTTATTGAATCTGTTTCTGCAGGTAAACATGCTGCAGAATCTATTGAACGATACCTCACTGGTCAGAAAATGCAGGATAACCGATTTGAAGATTCGCTAAAACCGGTTCCTGAAGAGCTTCTTCCAAATATAGATATAGTAAGTGAGGCAAAACGTGTAAAAGTTGAAGAATTAGCTGTTGATAAAAGATTTGGCAATTTTGATGAAGTTGAAACTGCTTTTACTGTTGAGGATGCTATTGCTGAAGCTGAAAGATGTTTGAATTGCGCTCAGTGCTGTGAATGTATGGAATGTGTTTCAGCGTGCGAGAAAAAAGCTATAAACCATTTACAAAAAGATGAATTTATTGAATTGGAAGTTGGTTCAGTAATTTTAACTCCAGGGTTTAATGAATTTAAAGCCGAAAATAAAGGTGAGTTTGGGTATGAGCGATATAAAAATGTTCTAACGAGTGTTCAATTCGAGCGTGTATTGTCTGCAGCCGGACCGTTTGCCGGACATGTTGTGAGAAAAGATAATTTGAAAGATGCGAAGCGTATTGCTTGGATACAATGCGTTGGATCGCGTGATTCGGAAAATGAATATTGTTCATCAATATGCTGTATGGCCAGCACAAAACAGGCCATGATTGCTTCTGAACATATAGAAGGAATGGAAGGTACTATTTTTAATATGGATATCAGGGCACACGGAAAAGATTTTGATAAGTATTATGAGCGTGCCAGGAACATGGAGAATATTCATTATATTAAAAGCATGCCCTCCAGGATTATCCAAATGCCTCAAACAAACGACCTTCGAATAGGATATAAATTAGGTTCTGAATATATTGAACAGGACTTTGATTTGGTTGTATTAGCTGTTGGACTCGATCCTAAAACGACTGTTTCTGATAGTATCAAAAAGCTTGGAATTGAATTAAACATACATGGTTTTTGTGAAACCGACAGGCTTGAACCATTGGCAACATCTGTTCCTGGGATATATGTAGGTGGTGCTTTTCAGGAACCAAAAGATATTCCTGAAACGGTAATGCAGGCAAGTGCTGCTGCATCAATGTCTATGGAATTACTTGCATCTGAAAGAAATACACTAACGATTAGTAAATCATATCCATATGAGCATGATGTGACTGATGAAGAAGCAAGGATTGGTGTTTTTGTTTGTCATTGTGGTATTAATATAGCGTCAGTTGTTGATGTTGAAAAAGTAACGGAAGCTGTTAAAAATGAACCCGGTGTTGTATTATCAACCCACACTATGTATACATGTGCAGATGCGAGTCTGGCAAATATTCATGATGAAATAATTAAAAACAGGTTAAATAGGGTTGTTGTGGCTTCTTGCACTCCGCGTACCCATGAGCCAATATTCAGGGATACTTTGAGAGAAGCAGGGTTAAACCCTTATTTATTTGATTTAGCGAACATAAGGGATCAATGTTCATGGGTGCATTCTGATGAACCTGAAAAAGCCACAGAAAAAGCTATTGATTTGGTTAAAATGTCTATTGCAAGGACTAAAATTCTTAAACCACTTGCTGGTGAAACGATGTCGGTTATACAAAAAGGGATTATAATCGGAGGTGGTATAAGCGGAATGACCGCAGCCCTTTCATTGGCAAATCAGGGTTTTGATGTGCACCTAATTGAAAAGGAATCAAAACTGGGTGGAAATCTAATCCATATAAACAGTACACTTGAACAGGAAAGCTTGAAAAAATTTAAAGCCGATCTTATAAATAAAATTGAAAAGAACAGGAATGTTTTTGTATATACTAATGCTGAATTGACTTCAATAAAAGGTCACATTGGAAACTTTAATGTTTTATTTAATGAGAAAGGCAAAGCTAAAGAATTACAGGGAGGTACAATTATTGTTGCAAATGGAGCAAAGCCTGCCACTACAACTAATTTTTCATATGGAGCGGTAAAAAACATAATGACTCAGTTAGAGCTGGAAAGAGAACTTGAAAAGAATTCGTTTGAAACTAAACCACAAAACATTGTCATGATCCAATGTGTTGGTTCAAGAAATGATGACAAACCATATTGTAGCAGGATATGTTGCTCAATGGCAATTAAAAATGCCTTAAAACTTAAAAAATTAAATCCGGATTCTAAAATTTACATTCTATACAGAGATATTAGAACATATGGTTTCCGTGAAATTTATTACAAAGAAGCTCGTGAAGCAGGAATTGTTTTTATACGATATGAAAAAGAAAATTCACCTGTTGTTTCAAGAATTGAGGGTGTTTTGGATTCTGTAAAAGTCGATAGTCCTGATTTTTCGGATACCATTCAGATAATGGCAGATAAATTGGTGCTTAGTACTGGTGTTGATCCTGGAGAAGATAATAAATTTATTTCTGATATGCTCAAGGTCCCATTAAATTCAGATGGATTTTATGTAGAAGCACACATGAAATTAAGACCTGTTGATTTTGCTACAGAAGGGGTTTTTCTTTGCGGATTGGCCCATTCACCTAAACTTATTGATGAAAATATTGCACAGGCAAAAGCTGCAGCAGCAAGGGCGGCAACCGTCCTTTCCAAATCAGTTTTGGAAGTGGGGGCACAAGTCTCAACTGTAAACCAGAATAAATGTATTTCATGTATGACATGTGTAAAAGTATGCCCTTATGGTGCCCCATTCTGTAATTATGACCATAAAGCTGAAATAGCTTCAGCTAAATGCATGGGATGCGGAATTTGCGTATCAGAATGTCCGGCTAAAGCTATACAGCTTAACCATTTTCAATCTGATCATTTTAAAACA
>CAZBZX010000290.1:0-6090 GCA_964496465.1 uncultured Bacteroidales bacterium | reverse complement strand
GCTTCTTTTAATGTAATATTTTGATGGTTATTGCATGATGAAAAAATGCTTAGAAAAATAAAAATGAATAGAATAGCAGATCTAAGTGAATAATATTTTTTCATTTAAAATTATATTTATTGCTATTCTGATAATAAATTATATGCAAACCAAAGCATTGGCGCCTGACCATGAAAATCGCCTGTAGTTGTTGGGCGTGATAAGTAATAATTTATATCGGTACTTTGACCTGTACCGACGCATACATTTGTCATCTTACCTTCTTCGTTTAAATAGGTAACCAGTGCCAGCCATGCTTTTTGATATGATTTTGCAAATTCATTTTTTGGTAAAATTCCTTTTTTAACACCTACTGATATGGCATAACCAAACATAGCTGTAGCTGATGTTTCTTTCCATGAATCATCCTTATCTATCAATTGCCTCCACATGCCATCATCAGCTTGATATTTTAGCAATGCATACATCATTTTTTTATATCCTTCAAGAATAGCTTTATAATAAGGATTTGATTCTGGTAATTCTGAAATTAATTCAGCCAATCCGGCTGCTACCCACCCGTTTCCCCTGCCCCAGAAAAATGGTGCATTTTCACCATGATGAAATAAACCGTTTGGCTGTTGAAGTTTTTCCAAATAGGAATTAATTTCTAATGCAGCTCGTTCTAGATATATTGATTTACCTGTAGCTCTGTATGCCTGAACCTGTAAACTGCCAATCATATAAACATCGTCAATCCAATACCGGGTTTGGTTTGTTAGTCCATCAGGCAATGGATTTTCCCATTGTAAATCAGCCAACTCAATTCCTTGTTTAAAGAAAATTTCATTTTTGGTTTGCATATACATTTCTAATGGCAATATTCCGTAAACATTTGCATCAACATGATTAGCCGTATTTATCAAACTATCTTCTAAAACTTTCATATATCTATCTGTTAGTTTTTTTAAGGTTACTGAATCATTTAATAATCCGGCCAGTTTTGCTGCACCATAGGCAGCGCATACTTCAGCATAATGTACTGCTGTGCAATGATCAGAAATGTACATCATAAATTCATCACGCGTAAAAATATCATTGATTATCTTTTTCCCGATCAACTCAGGTGAATTTTTTCCTGTCCAAAATTTATTATTTGTATGATTACTGCAAGAGAAAATAAAAATTATAAAAACAATAAAGATTAAATTTTTCATTTTTTAATGATTTTATCTGTTTTAATTAATTGATCATTAAGCCTTAGTTCATATAAGAATAATCCATGCTGGTTAGTTAAGTGAGATAAATTAACTGGAATTTTATAAACTCCGGGGTATAACTTATCATTAAATTTATATAATGATTGTCCTGTTATAGTATATAATTCAAAATTAATCTTAGCTTCTTTAATGAGGTTAAAGCATAATGTAAATTCATTAATAAATGGATTTGGATAAGTATAAATTTCATAAGTATTTGCTAAATGTTCGTTATACCCATCTATTTCAATGATTGATTCTAATTGGTTATCCATCCAGGCAAGCCGGTCTACTATCCAATTTTTCATATAATTTATTTCCTGTTCATAGGTAGTTCCGATATAATTATTTGGCCAAATATATTGACCTAGTACTGTGAATTGGTTAAAATTGCGTTCCTGGGCCTGATTTAATAGATTAGCTAACGAATCAATTATTTCATAAATTTTTGTTTGGCTAAATTGGTTTTCTCTTAAGCTAAACCAACGATTTTTTAGGTTGATGTTAAATATAGGATCTTCTCTTAATTTTTCCCACCAAAAAGGAATCTGGAACCAATCACCAGGATCGATTGAATTTACTAACCAACCGGAAGTTAAGCCACATTCATAATAGTCAGCATTTCCAAAAGCCAGGTTATAATCCCAAAGGGGCCCCATACATAACTTTCCCCCTTCACTATCCCTGTCTTTATAAAAATAAGTACTTAATCTGTATCCATCAACATTCTTGCTTAATTCGTTTAATAGAAAATAATCGACAAATGATTGTATATTAATATATTCTGCGTATTTTCTTACCGAATTTTTATAATCTTCATCATATAAGGCATATTCAAAATCAGTAACATAATTTTTAATGTAATTTCTTTGCACCTGGGGCATTTCTTCCCATTTAGGGTAAACATAGCTAATTTCAATATTATTAATTGCATTTACTCCTTGAAAAGGAGAAATCCAGCTACCTGGATCAGGTCTGTCAATTTTTAATAAATATCCACCAGTTAACGCATCACCAGAGATATCTTCAGGGAATAATTCTGTAATATTTAACCTGTTTTTATCTCTTTTTACTTTTTCTAAAAGAACAAATACTCCATTATAATTATCATTTAAATAAAGTTCACAAAACCTGTATCGTGGTGCCCACGATCCTGTTACTGATCCAAGATGATATGCCAGGGCATTTCTCATAAGTGTTTTATCTGAATAAGGACCATGTAACACCCAGTCATTTTCTTTTGGTATCCCCAGAAGTTTAACATTATTATTAGTTCCGGAATCAGTTCTAGTTTCAATATTGTAATTTTTTTTATCAAACATCCGTGATGAGGACCCCCTGCCTTTGATGCTTATTAATCCGTCATAATCATTAAATGGATCACTTACGGAATTATATCCACTTTCATTATTTATAATTCCCATATTGGCATCAATTTGATAATCGTAAAATATTTGGGAACCAAATGTGTTTATTTTTATTATTGGTAGGTTAGAGGAATTTATATCAACTGGCGCTAAAAACCAGAATGGAACAGGATTATATAAATTATATACTGAATTAATTTCGGCTTCAAGATAAATAATGGCAGATAAATCGGAAGAGTTAGTATCAATATTTAATACTTGGATTGCTAAGAGATTTTCACCATTAACTAGCTTGCTAATATCAATATTAAATCGTTCTGTTTCACCTCCCTGGTACATCCTGGCTTCATGATCGGCGGATAATGGACTGTTATATGTTGGGTTTTCCTCCGTAACATTAAATGACCTTGCTGTTTCAGTTTCATTAAGATATGCCACAAAAGCATCGTCATAATCAATATCTAATATTAACCTGGAAATTATTGATTTGTTGGGGACATTAAATTTTATACGCAAATAAAGTGAATTTACATTAGTAGTTAAGGTTATATCATCATCATCTGCATATCCAAAACCACCCGGACCATTATTCCAGTTGGAATCATCAAAACCGATATTTTCCCAGTCAGTAGGAGGAGGGGAAGATTTAGCTTCAAAATAATTAAATGTGTTATCTGATAAAATAATACTTTCCCAATGAGATTGTGAAAATATATTAGCATGGGTGTAAAGGATGAATAAAAGAGAGGATAGAAAAAAGATTTTCATGCTTTTTTACAGAATTTATATTAAAGTTATAAATTTAACAATTATGTTTAAATTTTTATGATTATAGCTTTTAAATGCAAGTAACAAACTGGGTAAAGAAAGTATTGTAAAAGACTTCTCTTGTTATATTTTTATAAAGGTTTTGTATTTTTTATAATGAATTATTCTCTGTTGTTAATAAAAATGCCTTTTTAAAAAGGTGTTTCTTCTTCAAAATTTGTATTTACTTCAAAATCAATATTTTTACTTGGATTAATATTTTTTTCTTCATTCATTTTTGATTTAAAAGTAACGGCCTTAACGTCACTATCATCAGGAATATTTCCAATAAAGTCATCTTCAAGATCCTGGAATTTAGCCAATTCATCCCTGAACCGTAATTTAACATCACCTAAAGCCCCATTTCTATGCTTTGCTATTATTATTTCAGCGACCCCTAAAAGTGAATTACCTTCTTCATCTTCAATAAATCCGTATTTTTCTGGTCGATGTATAAATAAAACCATATCTGCATCCTGTTCAATTGCTCCCGATTCACGCAAATCTGAAAGCTGCGGACGTTTATTCCCAGACCTCATTTCTACCGAGCGGTTAAGCTGAGAAAGCGCAATTATAGGTACATCTAGTTCCTTTGCAATACCTTTTAATGCTCTTGATATCTGGCTTACCTCTTGTTCGCGATTACCCTTATTATCAGGATTTCCAGACATCAATTGCAAATAGTCAATGATAATACATTCAACCTCATGTTGCATTTTAAGCCGACGACATTTTGCCCTTAATTCAAAGATTGAAATTGCAGGAGTATCATCTATGTAAATTGGAGCGTCGATGAGGTTTTTAATTTTATATTCTAACTGTTCCCACTCAAATTGTTCAAGCCTGCCATTTCTTATTTTATCAGAAGGAAGTTCTGATTCAGCAACAATTAACCTGTTAACAAGCTGAACAGACGACATTTCTAAAGAGAAAATAGCAACTGATCGTTTATGCTCAATAGCCATATTTCGCGCCATGGATAATACAAAAGCTGTTTTACCCATTGATGGACGGGCTGCAATTATAACTAAATCTGATTTTTGCCAACCAGAAGATATTCGGTCAATTTTTGTATAACCTGATGGTATACCACTTAAAGCGTCTTCCCTTTTTCCAGCTTCTTCAATTTGATGAAGTGCTTCTTTAATTACAACATTTATTTTTGCTGATTCCTTTTTAATATTACCTTCAGCGATATTAAAAAGTTCACTTTCTGAATAATCAAGTAAATCATCTACATCAATAGTCTCATCGTATGCCCTGTTTTGAATATCAGTAGCTACCCTGATTAACTCACGTTGAATAAATTTTTGGGCAACAATACGGGCATGAAATTCAATATTAGCAGCAGAGGCTATCCGGTTAGTTAATTGTGTAATATAAAACGGCCCACCAACTTCCTCTAATTCTTTCCGCTTACGCAACTCCTCAGTAACAGTCAATATATCAACAGGCTGAAGTGCAGTTGAAAGGTCAATTATTGCCCTGAATATTTTTTGATGCGTTTCTTTATAAAAACAATCAGGCACTAAAATGTCAAGCACTGATATTACTGCATCTTTTTCGAGCATAATTGCCCCTAAAACGGCCTCTTCCATATCCACGGCCTGCGGTGGCATTTTGCCTAACTCTATGAAAGAATTAATATTGGATTTTTTTGAAAGATTATTTTGTGGCATAGTTATTAATTTCGATTACCAAAATTATAAAAATGCTAATTTCAATTTCTTTTTTATTGTTTCTGTTTTTAACAAAATCGGAATTTTTATTATTAACAATTGTTAATAAGTTTGTTTTTTATATTTGATAATTCCAAATTTGACAATAAATATTAAATAAATGATTTGCTTTCCAAATGCTAAAATAAATATTGGGTTAAATATAATCGAAAAACGCCCTGATGGTTTTCATAATATTGAAAGTATATTTTATCCGATTGGTTTGAGCGATGTACTCGAAATTGTAGAAAATAAAACTGGAACAAAAAAGGTAGAATTTTTAAATTCAGGTTTACAGATTGATGGTGTTGGAAGTGATAATTTATGCATGAAAGCATATGAATTGTTGAATAAAAAAATTGATCTTCCTCCTGTTAAAATACACTTGCATAAAATAATTCCGTTTGGTTCGGGGATGGGAGGTGGATCAGCAGATGCAGCTTTTACACTTAAATGTTTAAATAGTATTTTTTCATTGGAATTGACAAATACACAATTAAAAGAATTTGCTATGGAAATGGGAAGCGATTGCGGGTTTTTTATTGAAAACAAAGTGACTTTTGTGGAAGGTAGGGGAGAAATTTTGAATTCTGTCTCACTTGATTTAAGTAATTATTATATTGTAATATTAAATCCAGGAATTCATATTAGTACAAAAGAGGCATATAGTTATATCATTCCTGAAAAACCTGAAATTCAGTTGAATGAAAGGATAAAACTGCCTATTGAAAAATGGAATGATTATATTAAAAATGATTTCGAAGATAATATATTAAACAAATACCCAAAGATTAAAGAATGCAAAGATTTACTAAAAAGAATTGGCGCTGTTTATACTTCCATGACGGGAAGCGGATCTGCAGTTTATGGAATATATCATGATAAACCTGCTATTTCTAATTTAATACCGAAAGAATATTTAGTTTGGAATGTGAAAATGGGGGAATTTTAAGAATGCAA
>CAZBZX010000289.1:0-6117 GCA_964496465.1 uncultured Bacteroidales bacterium | reverse complement strand
AGGACATAATGCTTATGGCCCTAGAATAATTAATTTTGCAGAAATTTTAAAATATAACTATATTCCACTTGCAGAAACAATTGATTTAATGCTAAATACAGTTAAAGATGCATTGGGGTCCCCAGTAGAAATTGAGTATGCTATTGATTTAACGCCGAGTAAAAACAATTTACCATCATTTTATTTACTCCAGATAAAGCCTATTATCAGTAATCAATTTAACATTGATATAGATATTAATGATATTGATACATCAAAAATCGTATTATATACAGAATCAAGTTTAGGGAACGGGGCAGTAAATGAAGTGGAAGATGTAATTTTTGTAGATATTGAAAAATATGATAAACTAAAAACTATTGAAATGGCAAGTGAGATTGAATATCTCAATAATTTAATGGTTAGAAAAGACAAGCAATATATTTTAATTGGACCAGGAAGGTGGGGTACACGTGACCAGTTCCTTGGAATACCTGTTAATTGGTCTCAAATTTCTAATGCTAAAGTAATTATTGAGATCAGTTTGGCTGATTATCCTCTTGAATCTTCTTTAGGCTCTCATTTTTTTCATAATGTAACTTCTATGAATATCGGGTATTTTACTGTTTTAGATTCATCAAGAACTGATTATATTAGATGGGACATTTTAAATAATCAAGAAGCTATACATCACAAAAAATTTTTTAAACATATTAAATTTAAAAAACCATTGAAAATATTAATGAACGGAAAACAAAAAAAATCAGTTATTTTGAGAAATAATTAATTATATAATAATATTTAAAAGATTATTTTTTATGAATAAAATTTGTGTTGGAATATATGATGAACATAAATTAGTGCAACAAGGAATTTTTCATATTCTAAAAGAATTAAATGATGTTGAAGTGACTTTTACATCAAATAATAAAATGCATTTATTGAATGAGCTTAAATTAAGATCTATACAAATTTTAATGATCAATATCCATTTTTTTGATATTCAAATATATAACTTAATAAACCAGATCAACATCAATTATCCAAATGTTAGAATTCTTATTATTTCAGTTCATACCGAAGAAGATAGAATTCTTAAAACTATAAAAGCAGGTGCAAAAGGTTTTCTATCAAGAGATACAGATAAAAATGAATTAATTGAGGCCATTTATACATTAAGAAATGGATATGATTATTATAGCAAATCAATTACCCACTTACTAATAAATAAATATATCACCAGACTTAAATCGGATGATGGTTTTGACTCGGATAATATGAAAAGTTTAAGTACCCGTGAAGTGGAAATTTTAAAATTATGGGGTAATAGCTATACAAATAAAGAAATTGCTGATAAACTTTTCATTAGTGTAAGAACAGTTGAATCTCATAAGAACCATATTATGCAAAAATTAAAATTAAAAACAACTGTTGATATGGTAAAATTTGCCATAAAAAATAATATTATTGAAATTTAAAATAGCTATAAAATCAAATTTCGAATCGCGCAATTTGTAAAATCCTCTTTTACGAAAATCACTTAAAGTTATCGGTAATACACCCAATTTTTGACCTATGTAACCCAAAATGAATCAAAGTTTTATATTTTAGTCTGACATTATGAAATCGAAAAATTATACTTATAAAATTTTTCATATTTCTAAAAAGTTTAAAAATCAAATAATTCTTATTAATAACTTTTAAAATTTAAAAATATGGCAGACATTTTAGATGTAAAAGTAAACGAATTTATGACGAAAGTCATTGCTAAAAACCCAGGCGAATCAGAATTTCATCAGGCAGTTAAAGAAGTTGTTGAATCTTTAATGCCATTCATTGAAGAAAATCCAAAGTACAAACATGCAAAAATATTAGAAAGAATGGTTGAGCCTGAAAGATTGGTTATGTTTAGAGTACCTTGGCTTGATGATAAAGGAGAAATTCAGGTTAACAGAGGCTTCAGAATTGAAATGAGCAGTGCAATTGGCCCATATAAAGGTGGTCTCCGTTTTCATCCAACTGTAAATCTTGGGATTTTAAAATTCTTAGCTTTCGAACAAGTATTTAAAAACAGCTTAACTACTCTTCCAATGGGCGGTGGTAAAGGGGGCTCTGATTTTGATCCTAAAGGAAAATCGGATAACGAAGTAATGCGATTTACTCAAAGTTTTATGACTGAATTGCAAAGGCATATTGGACCTGATACAGATGTGCCTGCTGGTGATATTGGTGTTGGCGGACGAGAAATTGGATTTATGTTTGGTCAATATAAAAGAATTAGAAATGAATTTACCGGAGTTTTAACTGGTAAAGGACTTGAATGGGGAGGCAGCTTAATCAGACCAGAAGCAACTGGCTATGGAGCAACTTACTTTGCAGAAGAAATGTTGAAAACCCGTGGCGAAAATTTAAAAGGTAAAATTGCAGTAGTATCAGGGTCAGGAAACGTAGCACAATATACTATAGAAAAAGTAAACCAATTAGGTGGAAAAGTAGTTACTTTATCAGATTCTGCTGGTTATATTTACGATCCAGATGGTATTGATGCAGAAAAATTAGCGTTTGTAATGGAATTGAAAAACATGAAAAGAGGACGAATTAAAGAATATGCAGACAAATATAAAGTAGAATATGTTGAAGGCGAACGTCCATGGAGCGTAAAATGCGACGTTGCTTTTCCAAGTGCAACTCAAAATGAAATTAATGAAGACGATGCAAAAATGCTTGTTAAAAATGGATGTATTGCTGTCTCAGAAGGAGCAAATATGCCTTCTACACCAGAAGCTGTTGAAGTATTTATAAATGCAAAAATACTTTATGGTCCCGGTAAGGCAGCTAATGCAGGTGGCGTAGCTGTTTCAGGTCTTGAAATGACTCAAAACTCAATGCGTTTACCTTGGACAAGGGAAGAAGTTGATAGCAGACTGCAACAAATTATGATGAGCATTCATGAAACTTGCGTAAAATTCGGTAAAGATTCATCAGGATTTGTAAACTATGTAAATGGAGCAAATATTGGTGGTTTTGTAAAAGTTGCCGATTCGATGCTTGCACAAGGAGTTGTATAAGTAATTAAAACTACTTCTAAAAAAAAAGGATATCATAAAAATATGATATCCTTTTTTATTTGGATTTTATACTGAAACTAATCCCAATTAAAAGTGATTTTTGTAGTAGGATCACCTTTTGAAATAAAACTCTTTATTGAATATTTGATATTTCGGCAATTCGTAAATTCAAGCGCTTTTCTGCACCAACCTGCAAATCTATATTCCAAAGCTAAAGTCATTTCCGAAAAAACAATAATATCAATAGATGCTGATTTAGTATCTAATTCAATAACGTTTACTTCACTTGGACGATAATATGTTTCAATTATTTTAGATGCCCGTTTTACTAAAAAATTTGGTTTAGCAATCATTACAAAGACTTTATAAATACCATTTAATGCAACCTCTGCACTATATTCACCCATTTCATCACCACATTTTGCATAATTATTATTATAAAATAATTCTGCAATTTTATCAATTGGGTCTAAATAAGCTACTTTTATTGGATACCAGGAAGCAACATCTATTATAGAATCATAATGCTTTTTAGTATCGGGATTAAGGCTATTTAACCAATTATTATAATCTTTAGGGAATTTTGTTTTTACAAAATCTCTAGTTGTCTTTAAACTTGTTCCTTTTACTTCCATAATTAATCAGAATGAATTGTAAATTTGGAATATATATTAAAGATACAATTTTAATTAAAAAATAAAATGAAGAAGATTAAAATTAAAGGGAAGGAAATTAGAAAGCTTGGTTACTATAGTGATTCTTTAATTAGTATGGCTTCCAATATTATAACAACTAATTTTAGACAAGAAGAGAAAAAATATGCTTTTGATGCTTTAAAAAAAATACTGATTAATCCTGAAGAATATCTGAATGATCCTATTTTTGAAGAACTTGCGAATAAACTAGTTTCAAAAGAAATTAATAAATCCAGGAAAAACAAAATACATCTTTCAACTAAAAATATTGATAATTTAAAAATTTTTGGCCAGGAATACATTGATTATGAAACTATTGAACAGATGAAAACTGCCATGAATTTACCAATTTCTATAAAAGGGGCATTAATGCCCGATGCACATCTTGGGTATGGAATCCCTATTGGTGGTGTATTGGCTACATATAATTCTATTATTCCATTTGCAGTAGGTATGGATATTGGTTGCAGGATGTGCTTATCGATTTATGCCATTCCTTCAGAATATATTAACGATAAAAGGCTAAAAATAAAAGACATATTAATAGAAAATACCAGGTTTGGAAAAGCAGAATTTAAAGATATCAATGAACAGGAAATTATGGAACGGGAAGAATTTAAAAGTATAAAATTTCTGAAACAATTAAAAGACAAAGCATTTTCGCAACTTGGTTCATCAGGTGGAGGAAATCATTTTGTTGATGTTGGTTTTGTTAAATTTAAATCTGAATTCAATGAGTTTAATTTCCCTGAAGGAAAATATTTAGCTGTATTATCACACTCCGGTTCGCGGGGATTTGGTGCTGAAATAGCTCGACATTATGTAAAAATTGCTAAAGATAAAAGAAAACTCGATAAAAGTTCAACTAACCTAGCCTGGCTTGAACTTTCAGAGCAGGAAGGTATTGAATACTGGAAAGCTATGAACTTAGCAGGTGATTATTCGGCTGCAAATCATGCTATCATACATCGAAAAATATCAAATGCATTTGGTGAAAAACCATTAAAAATTATTGAGAATCACCATAATTTTGCATGGAAAGAAAAGCTTTCTAATAACGAAGAAATAATAATTCATAGAAAAGGGGCAACTCCTGCAAATAAAGATAAACTAGCAATCATACCAGGATCGATGGCATCACCAGGATTCATTATTCGCGGAAAAGGAAATAAAGAATCATTGAATTCTGCATCTCATGGAGCTGGAAGATTAATGTCAAGAAATGAGGCAAAATCAAAATTTAATAAAAAAGAAATGAATCAATACCTTAAGAAAAAAGGAATTGATTTATTAGGTGGTGATACTGATGAATCACCAAATGCTTATAAGGATATTTACAGAATTATGGATTATCAAACAGAATTAGTTGAAATAATTGCTGAATTTCACCCAAAAGTTGTACGAATGGAAGGAGTTTTATAAATCCAGAATAATTGAAATAAATGAAAAATTAGTAATCTAAAATTAATAATGTAATTTTAATGATCTGGCATTTTTCTTGTATGTACTTTAATAGAATAGAAAAAATTAAATTTTCAATTTTATTAATACAATTTTTTAATTATCTTGCCTCATCTAAAAAAGCTTAATATTCTAAGTAAATAATATGTCCTGGAAGATCACATATAAAAGTTTAAGAATAGCATTTCAACTTGCGGTAATTATAATTATTTCTGATAAAACTATATTCGCACAGATACAACCTTTAGATCCGCTTTATGAAAAAGAGTTAATGAAAAAAAATAAGGTATTAACTCAGACTAAATGGAAATACAAACCTGGAGGAACGGAAGGTGTAAAAGTATTAAGTAAGACATATGATAAAGAAGGAAATGTTATTGAAGAAATGAATTACAAACCTGATGGCAGCCGTTCATCCAGATTAACCTATAAGTACGACGATAGTGGAAATAAAGTATATTATCAACTATTCGACTTTTCACAAGAACCTGAAAAGAGAATCAGGTATGTTCAAAATATGGTTTATAATGAAAATAATGACAGAATTTCAGAAACCGGATTTGACGGTATTGCTAACTTCGAAATAGAATATAAATATCTGTCTCCTGGAAAACTTAGTGAAATTATTAAATACAACGACAAAAAAGATATCACTGAAAAAAGAAAATATACTTATGGTAATAATACAACTACCATGAACACTTATAACTCCACCGGTACATTAATTGAGATTGTTGTTGAAAAAGTAGATGCAAATGGAAATCTTATTGATAAATCAACATTAAAGCCAGATAATTCAGTAATCAAAAAAAATACTTATAAGTACGATGAAAGTAACCGTTTAATTGAAGAAGAAGAATATTTTGGAACTAATTTTTCATCAAAATTAAGTTATAAATACAATGAAAAAGGTT
>CAZBZX010000288.1:0-6137 GCA_964496465.1 uncultured Bacteroidales bacterium | reverse complement strand
ATTCAAAAAATTTATTTGAATTACTCGAAAATTTATTAAACTGGTCACGATCTCAAACAAAAGACATATCATTTAATCCTATGGTATTTAACTTAAATGAATTGATAGACCAGAATATTAATTTAGTTAAGAATATTCTAAGTAATAAAAATTTAAAAATAAAAAGCGAACTATCAGAAATTTATAAGGTTTATGCTGATAGGAACATGATTGATACAGTAATAAGGAATTTAATAAATAATGCCATAAAATTTACAGATGTTGGTGGAATTACGATCGATGCTATAAATAGAAAGGAATTTGTTGAAATTAAAATAACAGATACTGGTATTGGCATAAAAAAGGATAAAATTGCAAAACTTTTCAATTCATATGATTTTAACTCTACCAAGGGAACTAAAGGTGAGGCAGGAACAGGGTTAGGATTAATAATTTGTCATGATTTTATTAAAAAAAATAAAGGAGATATTACAGTTAAGAGTATACAGGGTAAAGGAAGCGAATTTGTTTTTACTGTTCCAGTGGTTAAACTATAATAATAAGTTAAGCAAAATCCAATTTTTTAGCCATAATTTTTATTGATATATATCACCTAACACAAAGCTGTTCTAATGCGTATTAATTATAAATTCATATATCTATATGAAATAATGCTTTCTTATCAAATAAACATATGGCCTAATTAACTATTTATGCGTAAGATTATAATTATTTATATTATTTATTTCTTGAGCATTGTAAATAGTAATGCACAATTTAAAGATTTTAAATTCAGGAATTTAAATGTTGATGATGGCCTTTCAAATAGCTGGGTAACTTCTATTTACAAAGATAGTGAAGGCTATATGTGGTTTGGCACTGAAAATACCGGAGTAAATAAATTTGATGGTTATAATTTTACCATTTTTAAAAACAATCCAAGAAACAAAAATTCATTAAATTCAAATAAAATTACTTTAATTTATGAAGATGGTAATAATAATTTATGGATTAGTGCTAGTGGTTTAAACAAATACAATCGTAATCTGGATGTTTTTAATCCTGTTCCGGAATTTGATAATATATATATAATTAATATTCAGGATATTGATAACGATAGGTTATTAATTACTAGTTTATTTGATTTAATTATTTATTATCCAAAAATAGATTCTATTGAATATATAAATTTTCAGAAACAATCTGATTATAAATTCACACAAAATAGTTTAATACGTTATAATGATTCAACTTTTATGTTGGCAAGCAATAATGGTTTATTATTAATTAATACATGTAATTTTAACCTAATTCCAATTAAAAATGATGTAATTAAAAATATAGAAATTACAAGTATATTTTGCGATACTAAAAAAAGAGTATGGCTAGGATCTGTTAATAGTAATTTATATTGCGCTAATTTTAGCAATAATAATTTGTTATTTCCAAAGATCGAAAAATTCCAAATTGGAGAAGGCCGAATAATTGAAATACAGGAAGATAATTCAGGTAAATTCTGGATAAATTCTGAAATTGCCGGTATAAATATAATCGATCTTAAATCATATAAGAAAGGAAGAATTAATTATGATGCTAATAAAGATCAGTTAGATTATTTTAAAAATATGGATCGCAAATCTATTAGTGATATATATATAGATAATCAGGGAACAATATGGCTCAGTAAATTGAATAAAGGAATATATTACTATAACGAATTAATGGATAAGTTTACAAACTTAAGAAATGATCCAACCAATTTAAATAGTTTAAATGATAATAATGTTGTTGTTATATATGAGGAAAAAAATAAGCTATGGATTGGAGCAAATGGGTTAGATATATATAATAAACTTAACAATAAATGGGAGCATTATTATCATGATGGTAACAATCTAAATACCCTTGGATCTGATGCAATATGTGCTATTTATAGAGATAGTTATAATAATATGTGGATTGGTACCTGGGCAGGAGGACTAAATTTATATGATGAAACAACAAATACTTTTAAAACATTTTTAGTGAATGAAAATGATTCAAATTCTATTAGCAGTAACAACATTTTTGATATTATACAGGATAAAGATGGGTTTTTATGGATTGCAACGATGAATGGAGGCATATGTAGGTTTAATTATGCGAATAATACTTTTACCAGATATGTTGAAAACAATAATGAAAATAGCATTAATAGTAACTGGACAAAAGAAATTATTGAATCGGAGTATAATGAACTTTGGATAGCCACAAGTTTTGGATTAAATGTATTTAATAAAAAAGAAAATAAATTTACTTCATATTTACATGATACTATAAATGTTAAAAGTATAAGCAGTAATCAAATAGTTACAATTTTTGAAGACAGTAAATTAAATATTTGGATTGGGACAATAAATGGTTTAAACCTTTACGACAGAGAAAATAATAATTTTGTTTTTTATAATGAGGAAGAAGGATTGCCAAATAATGTAATACGCGCAATTTGTGAAGATAACCATGGAAATTTATGGATAAGTACAAATATGGGATTGTCAAAATTTAAAAATGCTGTAAATAAACCTGCAGCTCCTGAATTTGTAAATTATGACAAAAGTGATGGATTGCAAGGGAATGAATTTAATAGTCGTGCTTGCTTTAAAGGAGAAGATGGGAGGTTATATTTTGGTGGAAATAATGGAATTAATATTTTTTTCCCTGATAGTATTAAAGAAAACCCTTATAAACCGAAAGTAATTTTTACAAATTTTTTAATTTTTAATAAACCAATTGAAATTGGTGGGAAAGATTCACCGTTACTGAAGCATATTAGTAAAATTAAAAAAATTACTTTATCATATAAACAATCGGCTTTTAGTATTCAATATGCTGGAATTAATTATATAGCGCCTGAAAAAAATAAATATGCTTATATAATGGAAGGTTTTGATGATGAGTGGAATGATGTTGATTCAAAAAGAGAAGCTACTTATACAAATCTTGACCCAGGAACATATACATTTAAAGTTAAAGCAGCAAACAATGACGGATTATGGAATGAAGAAGGTATATCTTTAACAATAATAATAACTCCACCCTTTTGGCAAACATGGTGGTTTAAAACATCTGGTATTCTTTTTATTTTAGGTTTGATATTTAGCTATGTATATTATAGAATAAATGCTTATGAGAAGCAAAAGAAGTATCTTGAAAAAATTGTAAAAGAAAGAACCCGGGAGATTGAATTAAAAAATCAGATTTTACTGGATCAAACTTATGTGCTCAATGAAACCAATACCCTATTAAAAGAAAGACAAAATCAGATTGAAGAACAATCAGAAGAATTAAAAGCAAATGCGGAAGAATTAAATGTAAAGAATAAAGACCTGCAAAAATTAAATGCTACAAAGGATAAGTTATTTTCAATTATTGCTCATGATCTTAAGAATCCTTTTAATTCAATTCTGGGATTTAGTGAATTGCTTGATATTAAATATGATAGTTATGATGATACTAAAAAGAAACATTTTGTTCAATTAATACACAGTTCATCTAGAAGCTTGTTTGAATTACTCCAGAACCTTTTACATTGGGCAAGGTCACAGACAAGTGATATATCAGAGAATCATAAAGAATTTTATATAAATGAACTGATCGAACAGAATATTATTCTTTTTCGGAATATGCTTAAGAATAAAGGATTGAAAATACACAATAAAGTTATCGATAAGTTTAAGGTAATTGCTGATCGTAATATGGTTGATACCGTTTTAAGAAATTTATTAAGTAATTCGATAAAATTTACTGAAAATGGCGAAATTACAATTAATGCGAAAAATAAAGGTAATTACATTAAAGTTAGTATTAAAGATGCCGGTATTGGTATATCCAGTGATAAATTAAAAAAATTATTTAATTCGTATGAGTTTCATTCGACAGAGGGAACAAGGGGAGAATCTGGAACTGGCCTTGGATTAATAATTTGTGAGGAATTTGTTAAAAGAAATAAAGGTAAAATTTCAGTAAAAAGTATTGTTGGAGAGGGAACGGAGTTTGTTTTTACAATACCAGCTGCTAGCAATTAGCTATTTTTCTTTTTCAATTCATTTAATTCTTTTTCTATTTTTTTAAACTCAGTAATTTCATTAATTATTCCAAATAGTCCGATACATTCATCATTTTCATCTATCATTGGGATCTTTGTAACTATTTTCCAAATTTCTTCACCGTTTGGTTTTTTCTCGTATTCTTCATAATTAACCAGCCCATTTCTCGATTTCATTATATTTTGCTCGTCATTAAATGTTTTTTCCGCAAATTCGGCATTAAGAAAATCAAAATCCGATTTTCCTATTAATTCTTTTTGCGATTTTACGCCTATTTTTTCTAAGAGAGATTTACTGGCTCGAACAAATTTACTATCGCGGTCTTTAAACAAAACACGTTGAGGAACATTTTCCAGTAATGTATCAAATAAAAACTTTTCGTAAGTTATTTCTTCCTGAGCTTTTAATAATTCGCTATTTTTTTGTTTAGATTCGTTCAATAATTCTTCAACCTGAAGTTCTTGTAATTTCATCTCTGTAATGTCATTCCCAATATTTAATATTTTTTTAATTCTACCCATTGAATCAAATATTGGGGCAAATGTTTCATTTAACCAAACTTCCTTTTTACCAATCATGAATTTCATGGTTTTTTTCACTATTTCTCCGTTATTTAACGATTTCCATATTTGTTCTATTTCATTTTTGGAAATTCCTGATGCAACTGCAACTTTTTTGTAATCACTTTCTGCAAAATTATTTTCATTTATATTTAATAATTCAGAAAAATCTTTATTTGCTGATAATATTTTACCTTTTATATTAAATTCGGCAACAATAAATGAGCTATTAATGGCATCAAATAAACTGGTTAGCTCTGCTTCCCTTTTTGCTGAATCTTCCTGAATAGTTTGCAATTCTTCTAAATTTTGTCTTAATTCTTCTTTTTGTTCTTCAAGTTCTTTTGATTTTTCTAATGCCTCATTTTCTAGTTTTTTAAACTCAGTAATTTCATTAATTATTCCAAATAATCCAATACATTCATCTTTATCGTTTATCATTGGTATTTTTGATACGGTTTTCCAAATTTCTTCACCGTTTGGTTTTTTCTCGTATTCTTCAAAATTAACCAGCCCATTTCTCGATTTCATTATATTTTGCTCGTCATTAAATGTTTTTTCCGCAAATTCGGCATTAAGAAAATCAAAATCCGATTTTCCTATTAATTCTTTTTGCGATTTTACGCCTATTTTTTCTAAGAGAGATTTACTGGCTCGAACAAATTTACTATCGCGGTCTTTAAACAAAACACGTTGAGGAACATTTTCCAGTAATGTATCAAATAAAAACTTTTCGTAAGTTATTTCTTCCTGAGCCTTGAGTAATGCTTCATTATTCTTTTGAGTTTCATTAAGTAACTTTTCGACTTTTTGTTCTTGCAATTTCATTTCAGAAAGATCAATACCAATAGTAAGGATTTTTATTACCTTTTCTTTAATATCTTTAATTGGTGCAAATGTTAGATTTATCCAGGCTTTTTCATTGTCTTTAGTAAATTCAGTTACTTTTTTAACAATTTTACCATTTTGTAAGTTAGCCCAGGTGCTTTCAATATCTTCTTCACTTACTCCTAATGATAGTGATATACTTTTGTAATCTTTTTCATTATCATCCTCATTTTCAATATGTAATATTTTTTTAAATTCTTTATTTATTGAAATAATTTTCCCATTCAGTTCCATTTCAGCTACAAGTAATGATGAGTTAATTGCTAATAAAGTACTTGTTAATTCTGCCTCCCTCCTTGAGGATTCTTCTTGTGTGGCTTGCAATTCTTCCAGGTTTTGTCTCATTTCTTCCTCCTGCGAAGCCAATTCTTCAGCTTGATGTTTCGACTCTTCAAGCAAACTAGAAGTTTGAAGATTGATTTTAACATTGGCTAAAGTAGAAGCAATTGATTGACCTAATTTTTCGACAAAAGATATTTCATGTGTCTCAAATTGTTTAAATGATGCTAATTCAATGGCGCCATATACTTCGTCATGTAAAATCAGAGGAACTATTAAAAGACTTCGTGGATTACTCATTCCTAATCCGCTTGTTATTTTAATATATTCTTCAGGAATATCAGTT
>CAZBZX010000287.1:0-6171 GCA_964496465.1 uncultured Bacteroidales bacterium | reverse complement strand
CAATTCACTTTTACTAAAGTGGTAAGCAACATGAATGCTGCAAAAAGAATTTCAAATGAAGAAGAAGCTGCATAAATTTCGAAAAATAAAGTCCCTCTCTAGAGGGATTTTATTATATATTTTATTAATAATTAATTAAAAAGTTTGATTTTAAAATTCTAGTATTTAACTTAGCTCACACCTACAGAAACCTAGTAAAATAAAAAATTAAAAGTGAGTATAAAATAGATCAATTAGATTATAGAAATAACATAACTCAGAAAAAAAATAGAATAGAAATGAAGCTCAAAAAGTAATTTAAAACTTTAGAAAGAGAATATTTTTAAATGTAACATCGAACTTTACAAGAAAGTAATGTTACAATAAGTTGGAAACAATAATAGAAAAAGATAGTGTTAACTTCAAATATAAAATAAAATGAAAACAATGATTTATTTACAAATTTTGATTTTTTCAATTGGGATGCTTTCCTTAACATGCTCTAAGAATGAAAATAACCAAGCTGATAATCATGAAAATGATTCTCTGATTGACACATCAGATGACTCAATTGAATTATTAATATTTGATACTATACAAGGTTCATGGAATTGGTATGCAACATATGATGCCAAAAACGGAATAATTGAAAATGATTACAATGTTGTAATAAAATTCCTTCATTTAAATGAAGATTCTACAATTGTATATGAGACATATAAAAATGATACTTTGGTTAAAAATGGTAATTTAAGGATTATAAATTGCTCATGGGGAAGGAAAATAATACCAAATATTGTTCCATATTATATTGCTACTAATGAAACTTATTTTAAGTTTAAATCAATTGATACTTTGGAAATATTTGAATATTGCGATGATTGTCCAATTTATTATTATTCGAAATAACCTGAATCCATAATAATTATGAAACTAAAATTTTTTAAGATATCATGTTTTGTTGTATGCATAGTTGTTTCAATTTTAGCAAATGCCCAAAAGCCTAAAGAAAAAAGTAAACAAGAAAAAATTAACTTTAAACAAATAGAAGCCTATAAAGTTGGCAGAGAAAAGAAGGAAAAAGAAACAAATATCATTAGGGCGAAATATGATGAAAATTTCACTTCTAATAAATACAAAAATCCAGATAGTATTGCTTTGGAATATCTTAAAGAGAAACATTCATACTTTGGATTAAGTGAGAATTTAAATGAAGTAAGAATTAAAAAAGTTAATCATACACCAGGAGGTAAATATGTATATTTTGAACAGCATTTTAATAATATTCCAGTTTATTTAACTACCAGCCTTGTAGCTTTAAATAAAGGTGATACTGTTACATACGTACTTAATAATTTTAAAAACTTAAAAAAATATTCTGATTATAAAAATATTCCGATATTATCAAATGTAGAAGCTATTAATTTAGCAAAAAGTTATTTACAAATTCAGGGAAAAATTGTGCGGGATGAAATTATTGAGTTGATATACTTCGAAAGTATAGACCAAGGAATGGAATTAGCATGGAAAATAAATATTGTTGCTATGAATCCTTTAGGGGATTGGTTAGTTGTTATAAATGCTTTGAATAAAAGAATTATTCATATTGAAGACATTGCCATGTATCATAACGGCAGTGGTATGATATATAATCCCAACCCAGTAGCATCAGGGAATACTGTATACGGGGGAAATTTTGTTGATAATAGCGATGCTAATAATACTACACTATCTAATGAAAGGATTCAAGTTACTTTACGGGATATAACTTTTGACGAAGAAAATGAAGTATATAGTTTAGAAGGGCCATATTGTGTTTTGGAAGACCTTGAAACACCAATAGATAATTTTCCTGAACTCGCAAATCCAAATGAATTTAATTACACAAGAGACCAACAAGAATTTGAATCTGTTATGGTATATTATCATATTGATTTGGCAAGTAGAAGAGTTGAAGCCTTAGGATATAATAATTCAGATCTTAAAACATTTAGCTCTGATCCCCATGGACTGGATGGAGCTGATAATTCACATTATATGCCTTCACAAAACTATGTAGCATATGGCGAAGGAGGTGTTGATGATGCTGAGGATGCAGATGTTATATGGCATGAATTTGGACATGCTTTACAATGGAATTTGGGTATTGGGTATATGCCAAGTGTTGGTGAAACAATGTCTGTAAAAGAAGGTAGCTCTGATTATTGGGCTGTTTCATATAAAAGGTCAATTTCATCATACAATTGGGGACTTTGGGCAAATTGGGATGGACATAATGAATTTTGGGATGGACGCCGGGCGGACTTAGACTGGGTATATCCTGATGATTATGTTGGTGGGCATGAAGGTGGACAAATTTGGAGTTCAGCTCTAATGAGAATATGGAGTGATTTAGGACGAGATATAACAGACAGATTGTTTTTAGAAACGCATTTTCTCTGGGGGAGTACTCCTTCATTAGAAGATGCTGCAGAAGCATTTATTCAGGCTGATAGACAATTATATGGAGGTTCTCATGTTTGTAAAATTATTGAACTTTTTAGATTATATGGTTTAACTGATTTAGATTATTCTGTTGTAAATGTCTCAAATCGAACTATTACATTAAATGAAACTATAACTGGTTGTGATGTTAATATTTCTAATGTGAAAGTTGAAAATAATTCGAAACTGACAATAGATGCAGTAAACAATGTAAATATTATAGGAGAAATTGAAATAAAAATAGGTTCTGAGTTTGAAATAAAATAGTGATGATTACAAAAGCAAATTTAGTAAAGGTTTATGGCTTGATTATAGTTAACTTGAAATATATTCTAAAATATATAAGTTATGACAAGTAAACAAAATATACATCGTCAACTAAACATATTTGAATTCTATTGCAAATAAAAAACATATAAAAATATAATTTCATAATTTTAAAATTTTAAAAAAATGAAAACAATGAAAATCATTACATTCTGCACATTAATTTTTATAGGGCTTAATATTTCGGCCCAATTAAAAGTGGTCAGTTCAGGTAATATTTATGTGCCTACTAGTAAAAAAATTGTTTTAGGAGAATCTATGAGTATAGGGTTATGCTTGTCATATTATTATTTCAACAGCTATATTGATTATTACGGCAAGTTGTATTTTAGACCTGAAGGTACTTCACTTGGTATGACATTGACTCCAGATGGAAGTTTAATTATGGGAAATAAACCATCTCCAAGATGGACATATAGCATTAGCTCTCATGTTATGGAATCTACTTACTTTTATGGACACACTAATAGTGAAACCATTTATTTAGGAGAGTCAGAAAATAAAATAAACATTAGAGGAAAAGTTGGTATTGGTTATGTCTCAAGCCAATTCAGATTTTATGTAGAAGGGGATTGCAGAGCAGATAGTTGGACAACATATTCCGATAGTACTTATAAAAAAGAGATTAAAAAGATAGAAGGTTTTGATCAAATTAAAAAATTAGAACCTATATCATTTAAATGGAATGAAGAAAAGTATAAAAGAGAAAATCCATATGCTAATGAAGATTTGGCAAATGAAGGTAATATGATCATTGAATCAGACACAAATAATAATATTAAAGAATCAGAAATTAATAAAAATGTTAATATAGACCGATTTGATAAAAGAATACATTACGGTTTTATAGCACAAGATGTAAAAAAATTATTTCCTGAATTAGTTATTGAAGATGATAGAGGACAATTATCAATAGATTATATTGGGTTTATTCCAATGTTGGTTGAGGCATATAAGAATCAGCAACTATTAATTGAAGAATTACAGGAGGCAATTAATATAGAATCAATAAAATCTAAGGAAAAATCAAAAATTGTTAATGAAAAAAATTCAATTATTAATTTAATTGAAACATCCTCATTAGAACAAAATACACCAAACCCATTTAATGAAAGTACTGAAATTAATTTTTATATTGCTGAATCTGCTTCCATAGCAAATATTTATATTTATGATTTACAAGGGAATCAAATTGAAAGCTTTATAATAAATGATAGGGGTAATTCAAATTTTGTGATATCTGGAAGTACTTTAAATGCAGGTATGTATTATTATTCATTAATAGTTGATAATACTATAATTGGCACTAAACAAATGATTTTAACAAAATAGAATTCATCTAAAATATTACAGTATTTAAGCAACATTATCAATTCTTTCATAACTCATTTACTAAGATACTGTAAATATATTTTAACATTAAAAAGGAAATTCATCTGATACTAAAAAAAATTAAGCAGTGATTGATACAAGGAAGGTCAATCTCCACATGCAGAAGCTCATTCGGCAGAAGCGGAAAGTATATTTCTATGTACGGAAATGAATTCTATTGACACGGAAAAGTATTTGTAACATGCGGAAGGTGTTTCGGCAGAAGCGGAAATGAATTCGGCAGAGACGGAAGGTGATTTTTAAGAAGCGGAAATGAGTTCGGCGCATGCGGAAAATGATTCGGTAGAGTTAGAAATTTTAAATAAAAAGAAAAATGTATAATATAAAAAGGTTTAAGGTATCATTTACCTTCCCTTCATTTCGCAGCACTTTGGGCAAACTCGCACAAAGCTTAACGCAACCCTGTTTACCCAAAAAGCTGCTCAATCCGTCCCACGGCTTAACAGATTGCCAACCCTGCTTATGCCTACAGCACCTAACATCGTGTAAAAACAAGGCGGGGCACAGTATCTGTATGACAAGTAAATCAAAATATATAAACCAACTACGGTCTGACATGTTTGGGGGGATAACACCCGCCCAATTTTTACACGAGGACCGTTAGTTACAATAGCCCCCTAAATTTTTGAAATAAAAAAACATTTTATCAAAAACCATAAGTTTATCAGCGCTTCCCACATTCATCCCTTCGCTGCTAAACACATGGATTTTTCAATAGCATAATTCATTTTCTGAAATAATATATGGAGGAAATTAGTCATGGATAAAAAAATAATTTCATTAAAATCCTTATTAATATGCCTTGTTTATTTGTTACTAGTAAATTCGAAAGGGAGTTGTCAGGATAGTTTTTTACTTACTAATGAAGATTTGGAAGGTTACATATTAGAAAGCCAAAATTATTCAAATTGGCCAATTAGTGCAGATTCATTAATAAAACAAAACGTAATTGAGCAAAAATGGAGTAAAACCCAGAATGATGAGTATTATATTACATATTGTGAATTTGAGAGTGAAGTTCAGGCAATTAAAGCAGTGGCTTATGCAGCAAATTCAAATGCTTGGTCGTATTTTTTTGGCTCCCCGACAGGAATCATTTTTGGTGATGCTTCTTTTGTTCTAAAAGACTGGAGTGCATTGTATTTCCAAAAATGGAATATTGGGGTAAAAATATTTAACCCTGTTAGTAATGATCTTGAAAATATTTTCAATAATATAAACATATCAAATAAAATTTTAACAAAGATTCATGATAATGTTTCCTCTGATATTATTGCAAAAGAAAATGAATTATTGAAATATCAATTATCTATTTCAGATTACCAACTCATTACTAGTGAATGCTATGATTTGTTAACTCAATTTGGTTATACTGAATTAAATACGGAAAACTCAAAATGGATAATTCCAAATGATAGTTTATTCATAGGTTTAAGAAAGTATTGGTCAAAAGGCAATTCTACTTTTAGCATTGATATTGCTAGGTATTCAAATGTTATTGATGCACAATTATCTGGAAAATACAAAAGTAATATTTCAAAGATTCCATTTTGCTTACTAAATAATGATGACACTATAAATAACACTATTGAAGAATGGTGTGAATTAAGAAAATTTGAGGATACTGTCAAAGAAATATCGATTATAGGAGAATTTAATAGTCTTTCCATTCATTTTTATTATTATAACAACTCAGGTATTGATAAGGACTTTTTTAAATCAATAATAAAAGCAAATTATGATATAGAAACATCTATATTTAATTATAAGGATAATGATTTTTACATTTATCCAAATCCTTTTAATAGTATATTCAATATTCAAACAAATTTATCTCATTTAAGTGCATGTAAATTATATAATTCAAAAGGTCAATTAATAAAAATATTTGATATTAATAATGGCTTGAATACTATAGATATTAGTGATTTACTTTCAGGATTGTATTTTATTCATATACAAACACAAAATGATATGGTTGTTAAGAAA
>CAZBZX010000286.1:0-6222 GCA_964496465.1 uncultured Bacteroidales bacterium | reverse complement strand
ATCAAACTATTTATAGGTAAGAATTGAATGTTAAAAAAGATATAAAAACTGATAAATTTAAACATATATATTTATTTTCTGTTTTATATAATTAAGTTAATTGATAATTTAAACTGTAAAAACCAATGCGCAGACAAGAGACATTAGAGGAAATGGTTGAAAGACGGAATAAACGATTAGTTTTTTTATTTACGAGTAATGGATTTAATGTCAGGATTGTCGGAGATCCACAAAAACCTGCTGTAATTCAAGACGAACAAGTTTTGTTGTCATGTTATGTAAAAAACTTCAACCTGCACTTCACCAAAGAACCGTTTAGCGATGAGATTGTGAAAACGGTTAAGCTTAAACATGAAGCTGAAATTACTAAGTATGAACTTCAGGAAGTACTCGATATTTGTAAGCATAGACCTGTTTACAAATTAAAACTTGCTTCCGCTGAAGAATTATTCTTAGTAGGTTATAATTACTTAAATAGTGAGGATAGCGTAGGCCGTTATCCGGTATTTGCCAAGCATAAACCTAAAGTTTATTTTAACCGGGAATATGCTGAAAGGGTACTCGAAAACCTTACTGGAGAAGGATATAATATGGAAATCATTTAGGTAATTATAAATTTAATGTGTTATTAAAACCTTTGGTTTAAACATACATTGATTGTTTCTGCTAAAGGTTTTTTTTTTAAATAAAATAATTAATAACAAATAATATGTTTAAGTCACCTAAAGCAACAGTTGGTGCTATTATATTTCATCCTGACAAAGGACAAAAAGTAATTCTATTGACAAAAAGAAATATAGAACCATTTAAAGAATATTGGTGCTTTCCTGGAGGACATGTAGAAGAATTTGAGAAGCTTGAAGATGCAATTGTTAGGGAAGTGAATGAAGAAACCGGATTGGATATTAATCCTGAATTTTTATATCATTTTGAAGAAATATTTCCAGATAGATCAATACATAATGTAGCATTATTTTATTCAGCAAAAGGCGTGGGAACAATGAATATGGATATTAAAGAAGTAAAAGAAATGAATTGGTTTTCTATAGAAGAAGCCCTTAAAATGAACTTAGCATTTAACCACAATGAAGTTTTGCAATATTATTTAAAAACTTTTATAAAATAATGCTTTTAAAATTCAAAGCCCTTCTGGATTTACCAAAAGGGCTTGAACTCAGACATCAACATGATTCAACAATCAAAAATTAGCCTATAACAATTAAGCGTGATTTTAATTTTGTATTATGAATCTTATTACTTCCTTTGTTTCGTTATTAAGAACATCTTTTGCAGTTACTTCAATTTCAAACTGGCCTGGTTTAAAGTATCCAATTTGAGTTTTTGACATTAGTTGTCCACCATTTAAACTATATTGAATATCTCTCACTCCTGCAGCATTATCAGTAGCTGCTAGGTATACTAAAGTATTTGAAGGATAAATATCGTAAGATACCCCATCAATCTCTTTAATTCCGATTGATTCAACACTAAAAGTATATTTAATTTCAGGTGCTGAATTATCGATTACAAACTCAGCTATATTTGCAAGTTCCTGATTATTTACATGATCAATACCGTAGTAATTTAACTGATGAAAACCGTCCTTTTCACAATTAAATGGTTCATTGTAATCGGCAACAGTATTTCCATCTAAAGTGTAATTAACTTTCGCTAATCCTGATTCTACTTCATAACTGGCAAGTTTAATTTTAGTATCTTTTGTTACAAATAAAGTATCCCTGTTATAGAATTTATTACCTATAAATGATATTCTAGTTTTAGGCGCTGTTTTATCAAGGTAAACAGCTTTAGTAATTCTGGGTGTCCAGTTTAATACTTTGTCAACTGCAGCATAATTTACATTTTGAACTCCTCTATTTCCAAGCAATTGGAAAGGTTCAACATATTCAAGCGAGCGTGAAGGAACATTAATTCCATAGGTTATTTTATCTACACCAGCTCTATTATCATTTGCTGATAATTTTACTGAAGTTCTTTCAGAAATAAATGTGTAGTTACTTTCAAACTGGTCACCAATTAACTCTATATCTACCTCCGGAGCTATTCTGTCTACATAAAGACTTAATGAACCTTTACCACTTCCAGTTTCTCCTTCAGACCCTTCATTGGTTGAGTTTTCATTTTCAATATTATTAACATTATCAATAGCATAATATTTTATTTCAGCTTCTCCATCTGGTAATGACGATAATGCTATTGGACCTGTATATGTTTTTTCTTTCCCTTCACCAATTTTGTATTTTATGGCTTTTACTCCAGAAAGATTATCACTGCTAGAGATTACAATTTTTGCATTTGGTGAAAGCACAGTTTCACTTACTGAACCTGTATAAGAATGTTCAGATTCAGGTGCAGTCACATCTATAAAAAATTCTTTTGTTGTAGGTTCTTCAGTATTTCCAACATGGTCAACTGAATAATACAAAAGCTTGTTTTCATATTCTTTATTAGCGCTTAATTTTCCACTAAATTGGTTGTATGAACTCCCATTTAAAGAAAGATAAGTTTTATCAACACCAGATACGGCATCACTTGATTTTAAATCAATTTCAAGACCTGCGCCGTAGTATACTTTGCCTTCTTTATAATACTTTGGTGCACCATTAAAAACAGATTCTGTAACAGGAGCTATTCCGTCAGAATATACATCAAAAATAACATCTTCCATAGGTGATTTATATTCACCTGATTTAGGATCAATTGCCCATGGTGATCTTACTGTGTTTTTACCTTCTGTATCAAGATGAAAATGATTTACACCTCCATCTTCTGTTACTAATAAGTGTTTTGTAGAACTTGCCTCGGGAGAACTTGATACCCACAAATAGATTGGCATGCTTTTTTGAAAATAAACATTATCTTCTGAAGAAATAAACATGCTTGTTTCAGGTTTAATCACCTGAATTTCAGATGCTGATTCTGAATTCGTTGTTGAAGCTTGTTTTGCTTCATTTGAATTCAATGCTAATTCACCTTGTGCAAATCCTAATAAAAAGCACAATAGAAATGCAGCTGTCAATTTAAATTTTAAAGTTTTCATGTTTTGATTGTTTGAGTTAAAGTATAAATTGTGTTTTCATTTTTTTCTCCTGTTATATTTAGAGATAAACACAATGGGGTATACTTTGACTTTAATAATCAAGTTGCAAATGTTTTGGTGAGATAAATCAATGAAAAAAAAGTAAAAAAAATGAAACACTTGATTAATATGTGATGAATAAAGGAAAAGAAGAAATAAATAATTTCATAATTATAATGCATTGAAAAACAGATATTTATATATAAGTGTGTTGTGAAATAATAGTTATACACACAATTTGGATACTAAACATTTAATTAAAAAAATTAATAAATTGAATAAGAACTTTTTTTTTCAGAATGTGAACATATTTCAGTATTTTCTGTATTAATTAATAATTTATATCTAAATAAAAGTGGAAAATTTGTAACTTGATATTATATCCTGAATGATTTTATAAGAAATAAATTTAATGAAAGAAGAAGCTGAACAAATTAAAAGACTAGAAGAAGAAATTATTAAGCTAAGGAATGAGAATGATAAATTGAAAGCTGATATTTCAGATAGAAAATTAATCGAAAGGGAATTATTAAAACTGTCTGCTGCTGTAATTCAAAGCCCTGTTTCCATTGTAATTACTGATTTAGATAGTAATATTGAATATGTGAATCCACAGTTTACTAAAGTTACTGGATATTCTTTTGAAGAAGCAATTGGAATGAATCCAAGAATATTAAAGTCAGAGAATAAATCAAAAGAGGAATATGAAGAGTTATATAGGACAATATTATCAGGTAATATTTGGTCAGGTGAATTTTTAAATAAAAAAAAGGATGGTACTTTATATTGGGAATTAGCAATAATATCGCCTATAAAGAACGAGAAAGACGAAATTATTAGTTTTGTAGGTGTAAAAGAAGATATAACGAAAAGAAAAGAATATGAAAAGGAAATTATTCGTCTGAATGCAGCAGTTATACAGAGTCCAGCTTCAATTTTAATTACGGATATAGAAGGGAATATTGAATATGTGAATCCTGCTTTTTGTAAAAGAACCGGATATTCAAAGGAAGAAGCAATTGGAAAAAATCCGAGAATTTTAAAATCCGGATATACTACTCAAAAGGAATACGAAGAATTATGGTCAACAATAAAATTTGGTAATATTTGGAATGGAGAATTTCTGAATGTTCGCAAAGATGGTACAAAATTTTGGGAGCTTGCTACTATTGCGCCAATTATAGATGAACATGGAATGGTTATTAATTATATTTCTGTAAAGGAAGAAATTACTAAACAAAAAGAAACTGAAGAAGCATTAAAGAAAAGTAATGAATTATTAAATGAGGCAAATGTTACAAAAGACAAATTTTTCTCAATTATTGCACATGATTTAAAAAGTCCAATAGGTGCAGCTCTTAGCATGTCAGAGTTGTTAAACAATTCTTATGATACATTTAGCGAAGAAGATAAAAAGTATTGGATGAATGCACTTTATCAAAGTACTTCAACAACTTTTAACCTACTTGAAAATTTATTAACCTGGTCGAGAATTCAGCGAAATAATATTAATTATAATCCTGAATTATTCGATATACATTCAATTATAAATGAAAATATTCAATTGCTTGAAGCCTCTATATCCAAAAAGAGAATAGTAATTGATAAGGAAGTGGGTGCTTCATTATACGTTTATGCAGATAAGGAAATGGTTAAATTCATATTAAGAAATATTTTATCAAATGCTATAAAATTTACACCGGTTAATGGTAAAATAAAAATAAAGGCTGAAATAACCTCCAGTGATTATATTACAATAAATATTATAGATAATGGTGTTGGTATGGATAAAGAAAAAGTTTCAAACCTATTTAACCTCGATTATGATATATCAACAAAAGGTACTGAAGGAGAAAAGGGTACTGGTTTAGGATTAATTCTTTGCAAAGAATTCATTGATAAAAACAAAGGTAAAATGTGGGTTGAAGGTGAGCAGGGAAAAGGGAGTGCTTTCAGTTTTACTTTACCAGTTAAAAATGGATTTTAAATAAAATCATTCATGAGGTTATTATTCAACAAGGATAAATGTTTATATTATCTATTATGATTAATGTGTAAATAATATTTTAATTGTTTATTAAGCATTTTTTAATGTTTATCAAAAATTAATAAATCAAGTTTAATAATTTTTAAATAAATGAAAAAAATCCTTTATTTTTATCTGATATTTTGTTGCATATAATATTTCGGGTTTTGTTGATAAGTTTAAAAAGTTAACAGAATAATATTTGCAACCTCATTTATATACAATTATATAATCGGGTAAAAATTTAAAAAAGGATTTGCAATGGATGAAGTGAAATATAAATCACTTGTAGAAAATTTAAACAACATTATTTTCACTACTGATATTAATTTTTGTTTCGAATATATTAGTCCATCTTTCAAATCCTATTTTAAGGAAGATCCTGTTGAATATATTGGCAAAAAGGTCTTATCGATAGTTAATGAAGAATCGTTAGATGATATTTCTATTTACCTTGAGAATTATAAAAGTGATATAGAGAATCACAAAATTGAATTTAAAACTAAATTTAATAGCTGTCCATGGATTGAAATTCAATTTCAAAAAGTATTCGAATCATCTAAAATAATAGGATTTCAGGGGATTATTTCAAATATTACCGAAAGGAAGTTTGTTGAGCACGAAATATTTGAAGCAAACAGAAAAATTTTGTTTCAACAGGAAAGTATTACAGATAGCCTGCATTACGCTGAAAAAATTCAACAAGCAGTATTACCCAGAGAACCATATATTAAAAAATGTTTTACGAAGCATTTTGTGTTATATAAACCCAAAGATATTGTTAGTGGTGATTTTTACTGGATTACAAGAAAAGCTGCTACAGTTATGGTTGCGGTTGCCGATTGCACAGGTCATGGTGTTCCGGGTGCATTTATGAGTATGCTTGGAATATCATTTTTAAATGATATTTTAAGGAAAAACATGAAAATTTTTTTTACAGGCAATTTGGCAGCTAGCGATATGTTAGAGCAATTAAGAAAAAGTATTAAGAAAGCTTTAAAGCAAACAAGCACAGAAAGCCTTACAAAGGATGGTATGGATATGTCATTTATCATTATTGACCTAGACACCAATCATTTACAATTTGCAGGAGCTT
>CAZBZX010000285.1:0-6241 GCA_964496465.1 uncultured Bacteroidales bacterium | reverse complement strand
TTGATTTTTGCCATACAATTCCTTTTTAACACGATATTTGCGAAATCCATTCCTGACACTTTAATTATTCGTGAGTATTTAAAAAAGGCCGATTGTTTATGCTCAATTCACCCTGACAGCGCTTTTATTTATAGTCAGAAAGCAGTGAATGCTGCTCCTTTTATTGACGATAAGTATTTGGTTAGTAAGATATATAAAACTCAGGGAATCGTTTTTTATCATAAAGCCCGCTACGATTCTTCAACCCATTATTTAGAATTAGCGATCAAGCATATTCCCAAAAAAGAGACCGGTTATCTGGCAACCCTATATAATTTATTCGGTTCGGCATTAATTATGCACAATAAATTTGATACAGCTCTTTATTACATTCAAAATTCATTTTACATAAACAGAAAACTTGAGCTGAAGAAAGGATTAATGAAGAACTTTGCAAATTTCGGGCTTGTCTATAAGTGTATGGGGGCTTATGATGTATCCACAAGCTATATATACAAGGGACTGCCCATAGCCGAAGAGTTAAAGGATACATTAGCGCTTATAAAGTTTCTTCATTCTATAGGTTCTAATTACCGGTCAATGGGAAAACCGGAGTTAGGGATCATATATTGTAAAAAGGCATTAGACTATTCACTGGCAATAAATAATTATAAACGGGCAAGTGAACTAACCAATACCATAGCAAATTTATATAAGAATTTAGATCAATATGATGAAGCGATGCACAATTATCAATTATCTTATGATTATGCAAATCGGCAAGACTATCAAACGATGGAAGCCGCAGCTCTTGTTAATATAGGGTCTTTTTATGCTAATAATAACCAGATTGACAGCGCTATGTATTACCTGGAAAAAGGTTATTATATTGCTCAAAATAATAATTACATAAGTATAATTGCTTCTGCTGATATTGCATATAGTAAAATATATACCGCAGCAAAAAAATACGATAAAGCTTTACAACATCTTTTAAATGTGACCGATAGTGAAAATAAAGCAGAAAGTTCATTCATAGATAAAGCATACCTGCAATTAAGCAAACTTTATGAAGCTATGGGTGACTACACCAAAGCCTATAAATATCATGTGATTTATTTTCAACGAAACGATTCAACACTAAATAAACAAAAAGCAGAAGAAATTGCCAGCATCAGAATGCAATATGAGTTGAACAAAAAGCAGGAACAGATGGATGCACAACTTAAGGTGGAAACGAACCGTTTTAAACTAGTTCGCAATATTATAATAGCCGGATTCCTTGTTGTTTTAATAATTGCCGCACTTGTAATTGTTTTCTACAGGAATGTTCAGCGGCAAAAAATGAACAACCTGAAAAATGAGATAAACAAATATCGGCAGCGTTTAATGGCGCAGCAAATAAGTCCCCATTTTATCTTTAATACTCTAAATTCAATTCAGTATTTCATCTATAACAATAAAAAAGAAGAATCGATGGATTTTATATCGCGGTTTGCACAATTGATGCGACTCAGTTTATACAATTCACAGAATGATATCATTGCATTGCACGATGAAATAGAAGCATTGAAATTATACCTTGATTTAGAACAAATTCGACTGGATAATAAATTTGATTACGTTATTGACATAGATCCTGCCATAGATATTAAAACACAATTGGTGCCTTCTTTTTTGATACAGCCAATTGTTGAAAATTCTATAAAACATGGGATATTAAAAAACGGGCATAAAGGAAACATCCTGACCAGGATTATTCAGGACAAAGAAAGTCTTGTTTATAGCATTATTGATAACGGTATTGGATTTGAGAAATCAAGAGCCGGACAAAAAGGCACAAAACATACTTCTTACGGACTGGAATTAACAAAAAAGCGCATTTCATTAATAGGAATATTGAATAGTAAGCAAACAGGTTTTACATTTGAAGATATAAAAGAGGAAAACGGTAATTGTAAAGGTGCCAGCGTAGAACTTGTCATTCCCTCTTCTTACTGATATACTTAGAAAATATATGCAGAAAATAAAATCCATAATAGTTGAAAATGATCCTAAATCACTTTCTTTATTGTTATCACTTATTTCGGATTACTGCCCTGAGATCCATGTGGTTTCGACAGCCACGAATATTCAGGATGCTACTAAACAAATTGTTCTTCAACACCCTGATTTGATTTTTTTGGATATAGAACTCGATGATGGTATTGGTTTTGATGTGTTGCATCAAATACCTGATCAAAAATTTAAAACCATTGTAATTTCCGGATATAGTCAGTATGCATTCGAGGCATTTAATTTTGACGTGGCACATTATCTTCTGAAACCTGTTTGTATTAGAGATTTGCGTGTTGCTATTGATAGGGCTATGTCGCATAATAATATCCCTGAACATCAGAAAGAAACGAGAGAACAAAGCGCTTATTCACGAAAGAAAATCCAGGTTTCTACTGATGTAGGAATAAAATTGATCGATATAAATGATATAGAATTCCTTGAAGCAAATGGCTGCTATACCCTTTTAAACTTCTCCGATAAAAGCTCTATTATTTCATCAAAGCACCTCAAAAACTTTGAATGCGCTTTATCCGGAAACAACTTTTACCGTATTGGGCGTTCATACATAATAAACCTTGATTATATTAAAGTTTTTAATAAGCAGAGTGGTGGAAAAATTACGATGAGAAGCGGATGCACAATTTTAGTCCCGCGCCGGAACAAAGTTGAATTTTTGAACTATCTGAATTCATACCTTATGACACTTCAATGATTCTCATTTAATATTTTTATATTAAGTGGGATATCTGCCTATTTATTTCCCGGTATTATTTGTGTAAGTCACTAGAGAAAATCGATTTTTACCATTCGTTTGAAATATACCACCATTCATTAATTCATTTTAATCCATCCATATATTTCATTTTATTGGTAATTAATTTATTGCCATTTTTGCGGCAACGTGATTTTTATAATATAGATGGAATATACTTAGAATAATTGATTGTTAGGTAAAATAAAAAAATGTAAAAGAATAGGTTTTTTAATATCAGAATAAGGTTATTTTAATTATTATACGTATTGTATTATTAACTAAAAATTAAATCATTATGAAAAAAACATTATAACTGGTATTTATATTATGTTTAGGTATAAGTACAATAAAAGGTCAAAATCCTTCAATGGTTTTTGATATAAACAAAGATTGGGATGAATTCTATAAAAGACATCCAAATTCGAATGGTATGATTGATATGACTAGAATTGGTTTCAATTTAGATAAAAGTCAAGCAATTGTGGAAATTGGACACTTTTATGCTAGTTTAGGAGCAGATGGATTATTAATATACCTAAAGTATGAAAATAATGTTTGGAAGATTATTAAAACTGTAAATACTTGGGTTTCATAAAAACACTAGCCATAACATCGTTATAATAATTAATATTGCGCAGGTATATGCATAATAACTGTTTGAAGTTTATTATCTATTTGCCATTAAAAAATTGTAAGGGTGTAGGGATTTTCTGTTTTTTTAAATGTTTATTATAAAGAAGATAAATAAATATATCAAGCAAAATATAAGCGGAAGCCGAAAAGCTATGTTCTTATAAGTCAATTTTAATTATTAAAGGAGACAACTCTTTTCAAGAGTAAGAATTTAAAACAGAGTAGGCAATAATTAAAAATAAAAAATTAGTATGAAAAAATTTAAAATTTTATTATTTCTAGCGTTTCTTTTATCGGGTAATTTAACTAAAGCTCAATTTAAAATTCCTGGGGATTTAACAGTATCTGGAGAATTTATAACCACAAAATCAGTTAAAGATATATTTTATTCTGCAAATACTGGCACACAAAATTTCAGATTAACAAACGATAATATATTAGGTGTAAGGGATATTTATGTTTCTGGAACATATTTGTCCACAAAATCTTCTGGGAATTTATTTGAATCAACTGATAAAGGGACTCAAATCATTAAATTAACAAACGATGACATAGAGGGTATTAATAGTCTTAATTTTGGTGATGAGGGATTTCCCATTATAACCAAAGTTTATGGTGTATTTAGGTTCTTGTCGGAAGAACCATTTATGTTCGGATCGGGGAATTTTGGGATTGGAGCTCCCATATGTCCTCCAGATTATGTTGACCATAAATTAACTATTTATAATGGTGATATTGATATTAATGATGGAACATTATTTATCAGGGACGAAAATAATAGTAAATATGGTATTGGGTTAAATAAATTTGGAGGAAGTGGACTGACATTATTCTCAGATGATATTATTTCTTTTACAGAAAGCGATAACTCAACAAAAATGGTTGAATGGAGTATGGATGACAGTACATATAAATTTAATGGTAAAATATATGCAGAAGAAATTGAAGTAGTAGCTGGTGTTTTTGCCGATTTTGTATTTGATAGTGACTATGAACTAAAACCATTAAAACAAGTTGAAAAATATATTAAAGATAACAAACACTTACCTGATGTACCTTCTGAAGCAGAAGTAATAAAAAACGGATTAAACCTGGGTGAAATGGATGCTCTATTATTGCAAAAAATTGAAGAGCTTACACTGTATACAATTGAACAACAAAAGGTGATTGAAGAATTGAAAACAGAAATTAATGATATAAAAAATACAAGGAATTAATTTATTCATCTTAAAAATTATACAAAAATGAAAATATTAACATGTTTATTTTTAGGATTATTGGTATCATCAATTTCGTATTCATTAAATAATAATAAAAATGATATTACTAATTCAGGAAATGTACAAAATGATAAATTCGAAAATTGTGATCAAATAATTTATTCGAACAATTTATCAGTCTCAGAATATAACAGTTTAGATGAGGATGCTTATTATTCAGGAACTTTTTATTTAGCGGGGTCAACAATTGGTCCTTATAAGCCCGATTTAAGTAAAACAGTCTCGTTTAATAGTTGTAATAAAATAGTATTAGGGCAAGGTTTTAAAGCAGTGCCTACTAATACAGGCAAACTAATATTAAGTGTAAATCATTCAGGTACAACAAAAAGCAATAAAAAAAGTATTGATGTATTAAATGAAGAGTTGGAATTATTTAAAGAAAAAAATAATATAGAAGATGATTTTGGGGATATCAATAAATATATTTTAGGCATATATCCAAATCCTAATAATGGTATATTTAAAATTGAATTAGGGAATTATTTTGAAGTAAATAATATTAAGGTTTATAACTTGATTGGTGAAAAAGTTTATGAAATAAATAATGTTAGTTCAGATATTATATCTATTGACCTATCAGCTTATTCAAAGGGATTATTTTTTGTTAAAACAAAAACTAAAGAAGGTATTTATATAAATAAAGTATTGGTTAAATAAATAACTTTTATTTATCAGTTTAAAAACAAACAACAATATGAATAAAATAATCAATGAATTAAAGGAGAAAATTTAATGGAATATGTTACCAGAGCAAATCGATTTTTACCATTCGTTTGAAATATACCACCATTCATTAATTCATTTTGCTCCATCCGTATATTTCATTTTATTATTAATCAATATATTGCCATTTTTATGGCAACGTGATTTTTACAAAATTCCGTTTTTGAAAAAATTTTTGCCCTCGATTTCAGGGATTCATCTATCAAACAGGAGAAACAGATTTGAAGCACGTTAAAAATTATACTTGTTTTATGTGTCATGAAACAAGCTAATGCTATTTTAACAATTGACTCTCAAACACTTACATCGGGGTTTATTGAATTATGCAATTTAAGTGGAATTAAAGTGTTGGAACAAAAAATCACAGCAAACAGGCAGTTTGGGCTTACTATTGAACTATTAGTAATTAAATGAATTAAAATTAATATGAGACACATCCAAAAAATTACTTTTCTAGGAATACTTCTTTTTTTAAGTTTTTGCTTAAAAAATTATTCCCAACAGGAAAATATTTACATCTCCCAAAATGCAAAAGGTGAAAACACTGGCACTGATACTTCAAATGCCCATGCTGTTAATTGGTTTAATAATTCATCAAACTGGACGACAGTTCAGAAAAATGATGGATTAATTGGCCCGGGAGATATAGTACACATTTGCGGATTAATATCTTCATCAATAACTATCCAGGGAAGTGGCACTGAAGGCAATCCCATTACTATTTTATTTGAAGAAAATACAAAGCTGAGTTCCCCATGTTTTGATGTAATAGTAGGCAACCATAACGATGGGGCAATAGCTATAGTTAAAAAAG
>CAZBZX010000284.1:0-6256 GCA_964496465.1 uncultured Bacteroidales bacterium | reverse complement strand
GTGGACATATCCAATTTATTCATAGTCAGAACAGTTATTGTAATAAAAAGTTATCAACAAAGTGGTAAAAAATGTATAAAAGTGGTAAAAAGTGGAGTAAAATTGTTATTTTTATCCGCTAAATACATTTTTTATGACCACATTCATTGGTGAACATACGTGCAAGATTGATTCGAAGGGAAGAATTTTATTTCCTTCTTCCTTGAAAAAACAGATGGATTCATCTGCAGGGGAGAAATTTGTGGTGAAAAAAGAAATATTTGAATCTTGCTTAATTCTTTATCCAATTAGTGAATGGGAAAGACAAAGCGAGATTTTGCGCGAACGAATAAATCCATACAATAAAAAACATAGTACTTTCCTTAGGGAATTTTATAGGGGGGCTGCAGAAATATCCCTTGATGGAAATAATCGTTTATTAATTCCAAAACGATTACTTGAAATTGCTCAAATTAATAATGAAGTGGTATTAGCAGGCCAGGATGGGAAAATTGAGATCTGGGCAAAAGAATTGTATGAGCAAAGTTCAATGAACAACACTGATTTTGCAAACTTAGCTGAAGAAATACTAGGAGGACAAATAAACGATAAAACATAAATAAAATGGCTTATCATACCCCGGTGCTTCTAAATGAAAGTATTGAGGGCTTACAGATTAAGCCTAACGGGGTATATGTCGACTTAACTTTCGGAGGCGGGGGACATTCAAAAGCAATTTTAAAAAAGTTAAAAAAAGGAAAACTGTTTAGTTTCGACATGGATGCTGATGCTAAAAAGAATTTAATTAAAGATTCTCGTTTCACATTTATTCATCAGAACTTCAGGTTTTTTTCAAATTTTATTAGATATTATAAATATCCTCAGGTTGATGGAATTATCGCTGACCTTGGTGTTTCTTCACATCAATTCGATATGGAAGAAAGAGGTTTTTCATTTCGGTTTGAAGGAGCCTTGGATATGCGTATGAATAAAGAATCCGGCGCAACAGCTGCGGATATTTTAAATACTTATGATGAAGCGCAATTAATACAACTTTTTAAATCGTATGGTGAATTGGGAAACGCAAAAAAAATTGCTTCAAAAATATGCAAAGAACGAAAGTTAAATAAAATTAATACAATCTCTCAATTACTTGAGATTTTGAAAGGGATGATACCACCTAAAATTGAGAATAAATTTTTAGCTAAAGTTTTTCAGGCATTAAGGATTGAAGTTAATAAAGAGATTAAAAGTTTAAGGCAAATGCTATTGCAAGTTCCAGGTTCACTTAAATCAGGTGGCCGATTTGTAGTTATAACTTATCATTCATTAGAAGATAGGGAGGTAAAAGTATTTTTAAAAAATGAAACATTTGATAAACCAGAAGAGACAGATTTATTTGGAACAAAACAAAAACAACTGAAGCTAATTAATAAAAAAGTTATCATACCTGGTGATGAAGAAATAAGAAGAAACAATAGGGCGAGGAGTGCAAAGCTTAGAATTGCAGAAATTTTTTTATAATAGGATGAGTTTAACAGAAGAAAATATTGAATTTATTGATGTAAATGTAAAAGGCAAAAAGGTTAAAAAAAGTGCTTTAAAAGAAATTATTGACGGGAGCTTATTAACCAGGGATTCAGTAATTAACCAGTTGCCTTTTATTCTCTTTATTGTGGTACTCGCTATTATATATATTGGAAACAGGTATAATGCAGAAAAGATAATACGGGAAACTTCAACAATTCAAAACGAAATAAAAGATTTACGCTCCGAGGCTATTACGATTTCGTCGGAATTAATGTATATCAGCAAACAATCAGAAGTAGAAAAGCTAATAAAATCAAAGAATATTAACCTGGTTGAATCCGCTCAGCCTCCAATTGTTATAAAATTAGATAAATAAGATGAGCATTAAGCGTGACATAATATGGAGAGTAGGTGTTTTATATTTTGTAGTATTACTTTTTACTTTTACAATAATTGGCAGGGTATTGTATTTACAAGTTTTTGAAGGGGAGACATGGAGAAGTAAATCAAATAAAGGTACATTAAAGGACATAACTATTGAACCAAACAGAGGAGATATTTATGCCTCCGATGGAAGATTGCTAGCGACCTCTGTCCCATATTATGAAATTCGGATGGATTTAAGTACCAAAGTTATTGATAAAGAAATTTTTAATAATAAAGTTGATTCACTTGCTATATGTTTATCGAAGTTATTTCAAGATAAATCAGCTGAGCGGTACAAAAAAGAATTGATTAGGGAAAGGGAAAAAGGAAACCGGTATTATTTGTTACAGCGAGAAGTAACTTATATCGAACTTAAAAAACTTCGTAATTTTCCAATTTTTAGACTTGGAAGATTTAAAGGTGGTCTTATTGTTATGCAGGATAATAAGCGAATTATGCCTCACCATAATTTAGCTGCCAGAACTATTGGTTATAGTCAGGATGTGTCGGTAGGTATTGAGGGCTCTTTTGATCATTATTTGAAGGGTGTGGTTGGTTTAAAACTTATGCAAAAATTATCTGGTGGAGTTTGGATGCCTATTGATGACAGAAACGCTGTTGAACCAAAAGACGGTAAGGATATTTTAACCACTATTGATGTTAATCTTCAGGATGTTGCTGAACAGGCTTTATTAAGGCAATTATTGAAAGTACATGCACATCATGGTTGTGCAGTTCTAATGGAAGTTAAAACTGGAGAAATAAAAGCTATTTCAAATTTACAACGAAGTGAAGATGGCTCATACTCCGAAACATATAATTATGCTGTAGGTGAAAGCACTGAGCCAGGATCAACGTTTAAACTTGCTTCCCTGATAGCGGCTTTTGAAGATAAATATATTGATTTATATGATACTTTCAATACAGGGAAAGGGTCTATAAAATTTTACGATGTAGTATTAAATGACTCGAAAAAAGGTGGTTATGGCAATATTTCAGTAAAGCAAATTTTCGAATATTCATCGAATGTCGGGATCTCAAAAATTATAACAACATGTTATAAGAAACGTGAAAAACAGTTCATTGAACGATTATATAGCATGAACCTGAATGAAAGCCTGGATGTTGATATTCGCGGGGAAGGCCAACCTTATATAAAATATCCTACTGATCCTAGTTGGTCAGGCATTAGTTTACCATGGATGTCAATTGGTTATGAAGTTCAGCTTACGCCATTACATATTTTAACTTTTTATAACGCAGTTGCTAATAATGGTAAAATGGTAAAACCAAAATTTGTAAAAGCAGTTATGGATCATGGAAAGATAATCCGGTCATTTAAAACTGAAGTAATAAATCCTTCAATTTGTTCAAAACAAACAATTGTAAAAGCAAAATTAATGCTAGAAGGTGCAGTTGAAGAAGGAACGGCAAAGAATTTAAAAAATCCGGATTTTAAAATAGCTGGAAAAACAGGTACTGCACAAATTGCAAATAAAAAGTACGGATACAATCACGATATTGGAGTAAGTTATCAGGCATCATTCGTAGGCTATTTCCCGGCTGATAATCCTAAATATTCATGTATTGTTGTTGTTAATTCACCCTCACGGGATGTGTATTATGGAAATTTAGTAGCAGGACCAGTTTTTAAAGAAATTGCCGATAAAGTCTATGCCACATCAATTGATATTCAAACAGCACAAAAAAAGGTAGAAGAAAATAATGACATACAAATTCCTTATACAAAAAACAGTTTTAAAACTGATTTGGAGCATGTGCTGACTGAGTTGGGAATTCCATATAAAGATGAGGAAGTTGCTTCTGACTGGGTAATTACTCAGCGAAAAGAATCCACTATTGAATTACAGAACAGGTTTGTTAAAAAGGGAGTTGTCCCTAATATTCTTGGTATGGGGGCAAAAGATGCGATTTATATTCTCGAAAATGCAGGATTGAAAGTAGTATTATCTGGTCGGGGAATAGTTCAGAAACAGTCTATTGAGCCCGGTTCTAAAATAAATAAGGGAGAAAGAATACATATTGAATTAGGATAGACTATGATAAAGTTGACAGACATATTATACAATATTGAAATGATTCAAAGTTTAGGGAATCCTAATATGGATATTAATGAGATTCAATTTGATTCAAGAAAAATCAAAAAAAATGACATCTTTTTTGCTATCCCTGGTACCGAAGTTGATGGTCATAAATTTATTGAAAACGCCATAAATTCAGGTGCAAAAGCTGTTGTTTGTGAAACTATTCCTGAAAATATTAATCATCAAATCTATTATTGTAAAGTAAAAAATTCAGCAATAACTTTAGGTTTGGCAGCAGCAAACTATTATCAAAATCCTTCTGAAAAACTTAAAATAATAGGAGTTACAGGAACAAATGGTAAAACTACTATTGCCACACTTTTATATAAACTCGTGTTGAAGTTTGGTAAAAAGGCTGGCTTACTATCTACTGTTGAATATTATGTTAATAATAAAAGGATCGATTCAACCCACACAACACCTGATTCTTTAAGAATTCAGCAGTTATTTGCTGAAATGGTAAATGAGGGATGTGACTATTGTTTTATGGAAGTAAGCTCACATTCAGTGGTTCAGGGAAGATTATCAGGGATACATTTTACAGGGGGAATTTTTACAAATATTACTCACGATCATTTGGATTATCATAAAACTTTTAATGAATATATAAAAGCGAAAAAGCAATTTTTTGATGAGTTGCCATCAACTTCATTTGCCATAGTAAATAATGACGATAAAAATGGGAAGATAATGGTCCAGAATTCGACGGCTGATGTTAGTTTTTATTCTTTACATGGGATATCAGATTTTAAAGCTAAAATTTTAGAATCACATATTGACGGCACATTAACAAATATAGACAATATAGAGTGGTGGACTCCATTTATCGGAAAATTTAATATTTATAATCTTTTAGCAGTGTATGCTTGTGCTGTAAAATTAGGCTTTGATAGGGAAGAAATTTTAAAGGAATTAAGTCTTTTAACTCCAGTCAGGGGAAGGTTTGAGTATGTAAAATCAAATGACAACAAGATTGCTATTGTTGATTATGCGCATACTCCTGATGCATTAATAAATGTGTTAAATGCTATTAACGAAATCAGGACTGGTAGCGAACAATTAATTACTGTTGTTGGAGCAGGTGGCAACCGCGATAAAACAAAGCGTCCAAAAATGGCAGTTGCTGCTATTAAAAATAGCGATAAGGTCATTTTTACTTCTGATAATCCAAGAAATGAAGAGCCTGATCAGATAATTAAAGATATGATTGCAGGTGTTGATAAAAAAGATATTCAAAAATACCTGACAATAACTGATCGGAAGGAAGCGATAAAAACTGCTATTATGCTTGCAAAAAGTAAAGATATTATCCTGGTGGCAGGTAAAGGGCATGAAGATTATCAGGAAGTTAACGGAGTGAAGCACCATTTTGATGATAAAGAAGTAATTCAGGAAATTTTTAATAATAACTAGTATTATGTTTTATTATTTATTTGAATATTTAGACAAATTTGACTTACCAGGGGCTGGACTGTTTCGATACATATCTTTTAGGTCGGCGATGGCTGCAATTACATCATTAATTATTTCAATGTTATATGGAAAAAGAATAATCAGGTATTTACAGAAAAAGCAAATAGGGGAAATAGTAAGGGATTTAGGTTTGGAAGGCCAATTAAGTAAAAAAGGAACCCCAACTATGGGAGGATTAATTATCCTTGCTTCTATTCTGATACCTGTTTTGCTTTTTTGCGATTTAAGGAATATTTATGTCATTTTAATGTTAACAACCACTATATGGCTTGGATTTGTTGGCTTTTTAGATGATTTTATAAAAGCATTCAGGAAAAACAAAGAAGGATTAGCTGGCAAATTTAAAATTTACGGACAAATAGGAATAGGACTTATTGTTGGTTTGACTTTATACCTGAATAATGATGTAGTTATTTGGGAAAAGGTTGATAGTTCAAAGATATTGGCTAATAAATCGATGGTTGAAAGAATTGATTTGGCCCAGGAAACTCCAAGTGGAATAAATGAAGCAGTAAAATCAACAAAAACAACAATACCTTTTTTTAAAAATAATGAATTTGACTATGCCTATTTAATAGGATTTCTTGGGGATAAGGCATCCAACTATGCCTGGATAGTATTTGTGCTGGCTATAATTTTTATTGTTATTGCTGTTTCGAATGGAGCAAATATGACGGATGGTCTGGATGGATTGGCAACCAGAACTTCAGCAATTATTGGAACAACATTAAGGATTTTAGCAT
>CAZBZX010000283.1:0-6258 GCA_964496465.1 uncultured Bacteroidales bacterium | reverse complement strand
CATATCAATTTGTTAAGATATTTTACTCGTTCTTTCCTTTCAATTTGACTAGTTGTCCTTGTTTTATGTAAATCCATAAATCTTGTTAAGTCATATAACTCTTTTTTATCAATAGAGCCTTCTTCAAGTCGCTCAAATTTTGATTCAATTTCATTTAAAGCCATTTGAAGTTTTTTTAGATTTTTTGAAATATTCCTCGTATTAAGATTATTAATTCTTTTAATATCAAAATTAGGTATACAATACAGCTGATTTAATATAACTGCATAAAAGTTTGTGAGATCGGTAGTATCAGTGTATGTTCCAAAAAACAAATAATTTCCATTTGAAAATATTTGTACACAACGGCCATAATCATTTAGTAAATCACCAAAGTGTTTTACCCACTGATAATTTCCATATCTGTCTGTTTTAATAGCTAATAAGTCAGTATGATCAGGATATCCATCTCCTTCAATTTGAACTTCACCAGCAATTACATATCCGCCGTCAGGAGTTTGTTTAATATCGTATCCTGCATCCAGAAAATTACTGCCAAAAAGTTTGTAAAAAGCAGTTGATTGATATTCCCTGATTTCTTCTTTTCTGCAGCCTTGAAATATTAAAAATAATATGATTATATATACAATATTTAACTTCATTGATTTATTTAACTTTTTTTCTTTTAGGATTATAAAATGAATACCTGTAACTGGCTGTAACTGCAAAATTATGAACTCTAAATACATCAGGTTGTACAAAATAAACATCACTGGATTCCCAATCGTTAAGAATAGTTTTATCAATTTCACCATTTTTTTTATATGTAACTGTTTTATCATTTATTAAATCAGATATACCAAAATTATATTTAATATCAAGCATTAAAAATCCGTGTGAAATTGCTTTTTTTACTCCAACACCACCTAATAACCACCAATTTGTTGGATAAAATATATACCCTATTTTCTTATCTGTACCTTCTTTTGTCGGAAATTCATTATAAGGAGGATCTGTAGTGTTAATAATAAAAGTATTGTTTTTTAATATTATTCCTATACCTGCTCCAAATTTAACATATGGTATAAAAGATTTATAATAAAAATCGTAGCTGAATGATAGAGGAAAAGATATTCTTGAAATTGAGTAATCAGAATGCGGATAGGCAAGGTCAGTATTTAAAATAGTATTGTATATGGAATCATCATCTATTACTTTAATCATATCATATAAAATGTTTAAGTCTGCACCAATTCTATTAGCTATACTTTTATAAATTCCAATTCCACCAGAAATTCCAATACCAGAACGCGAATAAGCACTTCTATTTATTTCAGTATCATCAGGTCCATTATTTACAATACATTGGTATGAAGAAATCATTCCGCCAAATATAGGGCCAAAAGATAAAATAGGTTCAGTATTATATTGATTAAACAAATAAACAAATACATCAGGATCGGTTTCAGTTAATGTATATTCCGGGAATTCTTTCAGGAATTTAGCCATATAGTTCTCTGCTTCATTGTGCCTGTCGTCGTATAAATAGGATAAAATAATAAGCTTATAAGCATCCAGCTTTTCTTCATTTGTAAATCCTTTATTAATACAATTAATTAAACGGGATGGAACATCTTCCAGAAAGCCTTGCTCAAAAAGCTTTTCCGCATCGAGTAAACTTTGCGTACAGCTTTTTTGTCCGTAACTAGTTATATTTACAATAAATATTAAAATTACTATGATAACTGTATTTTTCATTTTTACTTAATACATGTTTTTTCGTAAGGAATATCATTGGCAACATCAACATAGGTTCTCCATTCTTCCTGTGTGAAATTCCTTGTAACGGTTTTACATAAATCATCCGCTAAATGATCAATAACAATTGGCCATGCAATAACTTTACTATCTTTACCACCAGAGATTAAAAATTGGCTATTGGGACTGAAATCAATGGCTGTTACCCATCCTTCATGATCACTGAGTATATAAGGTTGATTATTTAAATCTTCTTTTTCCCACAACCTTATTGTCCCATCATAACTTGCTGTTGCGAGAATTTTATTATCCGGGCTGAATTTAATATCAATGATATTATTATTATGTGCTTTAGTTTCCATAATCGTTTCACCTGATATAATGTTTTTTACATGAAGAAATCCATTTTTATCTCCAAATGCAAGCCATTCATTTTTTTGATCAAAAGCAACGGATAAAATTTGGTTATCTTTTTGGTTAAATAAATTAACAATTTTATTTGATTCCTTTAAATAAACCAGATCCAATTCACCATTTTCTTTACCAATAGCCAATATTTTTTCATCATTTGAAATAGCCATGGATTTAACCCTCACATTGGTTTTGGAAATAATTTCGTGCGTGATATTATTTTTATCTTTTATATTCCATTGAATAATAGTCTGGTCATTTGAGGCAGAATAAAGAATATCAGGGGAGTTCGAAAAAACGAGGATAGTTACTGTTTTTGTATGGCCCTCAAGATTGAATACTTCTTTACTTGCCAGATCAATTAATTGAATGGATGACGTGCCAGGTCCGCAAGCTAACCATTTTCCATTTTTATTGACATCAATACATTTGTTTGGCATAGGATTATTTATAAGCTCAGTAGAATGCTTTGCAGTATCAGAAAATTCTGTTATATCCCACTCAATTATTCGTCCGCCTCCGCCTGCACTATAAAAACTATTATTTACAGGTGAAAATTTTAACGAATTTATAATACCGGTATGACCACTATATACGTTAAAACCAACTCCTAACTTATATTTAAGTGCTTCATATAAACCACTATATACATCAGCATTATGTGAGCTTCCTTTATATTTTTTATTAAATATATTGGCATGTGAGGCCAATAAGGCTTTAAGTTCTATATTGTCTTTAATCTGAACAGATTTTACCGCCATCGATTGCCCGATGGAAAGTAGCCTTAACCGGGTAGCTTCAGCACTTGCTTGTTCAGCCTTTATCCTTTCATCATCGGCAATTTCTTTTTGTTCTAAGGCAATTTTTTGTTGTGTTGTTGCAATATCTTTTTGTTCAACTGCTATTTTTTCTTGTTTTTCCGCTTTATTCTGCTCTTCAATAGCTCTTTCACGTTGTCTTTTTGCTTCTTCTGTTTGATTATCAGCAATTTCTTTTTGTTCTAAGGCAATTTTTTGTTGTTCTTTTGCAATTTTCTCTTGTTCTTGAGCTTTTTCTTTTTGTATTTCAGCATTTTGTTTTTCAACAATAGCTTGCTCCTTTGCTTTTTTTGCTTCAACAGTCTGCATAATGGAAAAAACCAGGAATCCAAGAGATAGTATGGCTGCTGCCCCTAATACAAGGGCAAACATACGGGTTCGTTGTAACGCTCTTTTTTGAAGTTTGATTTTATTTTGTTCTTCCGCTTTAAATTCTTTTTCGCTAGTATCGAGAAACACCAATGTTCTTTCAAATGCCGGGTTATAACGTTGTGCCCAGGCTAATGTTGGTTTTTGAGTATTTCGCCAGCTTATGGCCAAATGAAGATCTGGTGGCCGCCATAAACTTGTTGTGCCTTCCTGGAACATTTCGGCGGCATCAGCAAGCCTGGAATACATCTGTACTGAATTCGCTTCTTCTTCAACCCATATTTTTAACCGGGCCCAAACCCTCATTAAACTCTCATGCGATATATCTATAACCGAGTTTTCATTTAGTTTTTTCTCCCAGGATGGGGTTAAAAATGAACGCCCGGCTTTTCGGAAAGTATCGATAATACTTATAAGATCTTTTTTCTCAGCCTGGGTAATGGTCATTAATTCATCAAGCCTTGATGGCCGGCGAACTCCTCTGTTATCACTACCTCTTTCAGTTAAAGCTTTAAACATTCCTGAACAAATTTCCTTTTCTTCTGGCGAAAGTTCATCGAATGCTTCATTAGCATGCTCGGAAAGGGCTTTTTCTAACTTTCCAATGGCTTCGTAATTCTCTATACTAATTGGTATACTAGTATCCCCGATATTTGTCCAGTTTTCCCAGGTTCGCATTAAGGCATGCTGCAATATGGGCAACTGGTCAGGATTATCACCTATATCATTAAGTAATTGTTGAATTAAATTTGGATCGATTTTTCCACCACCCACGGCAACAGGTCCCTGAATGGCGTTTTTAAAATCGTCCCTTGTCATCTGAGGGATCAGGTAATTGCTTAAATTTATAAGGTCAGTTAATTCCTGGAATTGGGAGCAATCGCCAATAAAATCAGATCGCATAGTTAGAATTATATAAATAGGGGTTTCCTGCTGTCTGGCTGCCTCTACTAATAATTTTACAAATGATTCTGATTCATTAAAAGTATCTGTATCCTTACGACTTTCTTTATACCTGAATAATTCTTCAAACTGGTCAACCATCAGAAGAATATTCTCATAAGCTGGTTTTTTAAGCATTTTTACTGCCTCAACTAAACCTATTGAACTGGTTCTTAGAATAGTTCTTGTAACATTTTTGTTAATAAGAACATCTTCTTCAGGTATATCTTCATTATGCTCACTATCAACAAGGGCATCTGCAAGGTTATTAATAGGGCTATTTCCTGGTCGCATGGTAACAATTTTCCATCTTGATCCAGCCTGGGTTACAAATCCACCATATAAGATCGGAACCAATCCACAGTACATTAATGAAGATTTACCACTACCTGAAGCCCCAACTACTGCCACAAAGCGGTTTTTGGCAAGATATGACAGCACTTCTTCACTTTGTCCTTCACGTCCAAAAAATAAATGACTTTCTTCAATTCCAAATGGCCGAAGTCCGGGAAATGGATTAAATTCAATGGATTTATTTTCTTGAATTTCGACAGTTTCTATTTGGTTGTCTTCTTTCATTTATTTACTAATCTTATCTAATAAAGGTTTTAAATCCTTTTCAGTAATGTCCCCACTTTTATTTATGATATGAATGCCATTTAATAATGTCTTATTAATTGGAGGCAATTCATTTTTCGATATTAATATTTTAGCTAAAAAAGGTTTCTCTTTGCCATAACCCGGAACTTTCATTAATTCTTTAAGCTTTGTTTGCAGCCATGGGCTATTTTCCATGTCATAGTAAATAACTATAGCATCACATTTAATTAGTTTAGCCAAATGCGATTCAAGGTTTTTTATTTCTTCGTTCTCATAAGATGTTGTCTCAATGCGGAAACCTTTCTTCTTTACTAACTCAATAATTGGGGTGCAACTTTTAATATCTTCTTTTTCGTGCACTAAATATATAAATGAACTATCATCAATTTTTGTATTATCTACTTTTTTTAAAGGATTTACAATATCTTGTATTTTAAATTGAATGATATTTTTAAATTCTTCAATGGGAGTTTGAACGATTTCAGCTCCAAATAATAATTTTTTATCCCTTTTAAGTTGCTCAACAAAATGTAAATGATTTTCATCTTTTATAGTCAAAACCGGTGGCATCCAAATTAACCTGAACAGAAGATTTTTGTTTTTAGCATTAGCAAATTCGTCGCTGGCAATTTGATTCTGTATTTCAATCAATGACTGATCAGTCCCGCTTATTACCTTAGTTTCATTTCCAATAATGTGAATAGATAAAAACGAATTCTTTATATATTCAATTAATTCTTTTTTTAAATCATTAATATTACTTGAAAGAGGTTTGTCAGGTAAGATATGGTACCCATGCAACTGTAGTTCTTTTTTTATAAGATCTCTTATTATTAGCTGATCATCAGATGTTTCCGCGAGAAAAACAGATCCATTTTTATTTTTCAGTAATGTTTTATTCTTTATTAATTCTTCTGGAAGAGAATAGCAAATATCATAAGCGATATCTACTAATTTAAACCAATATAAAAAATTATTGGATGTACTTAGCTGCGAGTATGTATTTGTATTTTCGTTTTTAACATAAAAGCTGTAAGTAGGTTTTAATGACATAAATTCCGGGATTTTCGAATGCTCAAATTCTGAAATGGAAATAATATGTAGTTGATTATTTTTTTGTTCTGCTAATTCTTTGCATTCTTTTATACATTCTGCAGTATTAAAATAATCATTACTAGCAATAACAATAGAGGCATTTATATCAGCTTTTTTTGATTTATCCTCTGAAGTATAAATAATTGGTTCGTCGCCAATAAATTTTTTTAAAATAAATTTAAGGTATTTAGAAAATTCAGTTACCCATCCAATGTTAGTATCCGATATTTGATTATCATTTTTACTATAACTGATAAATACGTTCGGGGCTTTATTCATGAGGGTA
>CAZBZX010000282.1:3302-6279 GCA_964496465.1 uncultured Bacteroidales bacterium | reverse complement strand
AGGAAGGTGAAGTTAACTTTGCAAAATGTGTTCTTGAGACAGATTCATTAAGACTTTATATTGACTTTAAGTATAAACCACCAACTGGATTTACTCCAAATTACGATGGAATTAATGATGAATGGATCCTTCCAGAGGAGGATGAAATTGATGAAGTAGTTATAGTAAACAGATGGGGCGAAATAATATTTTCATCCAAGCATTATAGTAAGAGGTTTAAAGGAATAAATAATAAAGGAAAAGAATTACCTACGGGCACCTATTACTATATTATTACATTTATTAGTGAACAACTTCCACCTCAGCGTGGTTCGATAACGATAATCAGATAAATTGCAGAAAATGAAAAAGTTATTAATATATTCATTACTTATCCTACCATTTACTATATCTAAGGGGCAAATGCCCCAGTTATCGCAATATATGTTGAATTCATTCTATATTAACCCTGCTGTTGCCGGAACATACAGGCAGTATATAGTTAAAGCTTCATATCGCTACCAATGGATAGGTTTTGGACCAGATGCACCAAATACTGTTAATGTGAGCTTGTTTGGACCACACCAGGAATTAAATATGGGATTTGGCGGTTATTTATATTCTGATAATACTGGACCAACAAGCAGAAACGGTATAATGGGTTCATATGCCTACAATATTCAACTTTTTGGTGATTATCGATTATCATTAGGTTTGTCTGCAGGAGTCATGCAATATAATATTGATGGCTCAAATATTATTTTGGGTGATCCAACAGACCCTGTATTGCTTAATTCTACGGCTCCAGATTATATTCCTGATGCCAATATTGGTGCTTACTTTTATTCAGGAAACCTTTATGCTGGTATTTCATCTCATCAATTATTGGGGAATCAGGTAAAAGGAATAGTGGAATATAATACGGATACATTGCATTCAGTTAATTCACTTAAAAGACATTATTATTTAATGGGAGGTTATCTATTTATTTTAAACCGGGATTGGTTTATTGAACCTAGTGCACTGATAACCGGATCATACGCACAACCTTTGCAGGTTGAACTAAGCTGCAGGGCTGTTTATATGAAATCAATATGGGGTGGTTTATCCTATAGAACAGGAGATAAATTATCAACATTTACAATACTCACCAGTTATAAGCATGAACGAAAATATGAATTTGGCATAGCTTATGATGTGAATATTTCTAAAACTAATAATTTTGGTTATGGGTCGGTTGAGGTATTAATAGGTTATTGGTTCGATACGATTAAATAACTTTTCTTCCATTTAACAATCATTGTATTTATATTTGTTAATGAAACTCAATATTCATGATATAAATATGTTTAATTAGTCGCTTTAAAATATCATGAATATTGTTAGTTGAATTAATCCCGATTGCAAAGCATATCAGGATATAAAGATTCCGGATGGATTTTTATAACAAAAGATTATCATCAAAATAATAATATTTTAATTTTATGGTTTTATATTGCACAATAGTTAAATATAATTCTTTAAATAAAAGATGAAATTAATTAAGTACATTCTATTTATTTTAATAATTACTTTTTCATGTAAATCAACTAGTGAAAAGGAAAAAATTGAAGTTTTGCCCCAGGAAAAATTGATTCCAGTTTTGATCGATTTGCATAAGGTAGATGGAGTGCTATCAGTATATAGTATTCGAAGAAAATTTAAAAAATACGATAAGAAAGATATTTATGACCAGGTATTAGCAAAACATAATACAACCCGGGAACAGGTTAATTACTCATTGGAATATTATTCTGATGATATGGAACAATTTGAAGCTATTTTTGATAAGTTAATTGAAGAGTTGAGTAAGCTGGAAATTCCAACCAATATAATGACATTAAAAGATGAAAAGCTTGCTTTATCAGATAACTTGTGGAATCAGAAGGAAAATTGGTTTCTGCCACAGGATGGAAGGCAAAATCAAATACCTTTTTCGATTGATATCAAAGAGTTAGGGAAATATACTATTAAGGCAAAAATTAAGCTTTTCTCTGATGATAGATCAACAAATCCAAAACTGACAGCTTATTTCTGGTATGATAATGGTTCATTAGAAGGTTATAGGGATTATTTTGAGATTGAACTTAAAAAATCAAACGAAATTGAATCCTATACTATTTCAAAGAGACTAAGAGATGATAATGTCACCCATTTAAAGGGTTGGATTCTATACAATGATAAAGTAGAGGATTTTTGGGAAAAACATGCTGAAGTAACTAATATACAGGTTGAATTTCAACCTCAAAAAAGAAGATAATTTATTTATTTTTCAAATGAAAAAAATATCCGCTCACTACATATACACTAGTTCGTCTAAACCACTGAAATTTGGGATTATTCAACTTGATGATTCGGGTAAAATTATCGATATTATTGATACTAATGGCCAATTGAAAGAATCGGCTGGCATTGAATTTTATAATGGCATCATATGTCCGGGATTTGTAAATGCACATTGCCATATCGAATTATCTCACATGAAAAATAAAATTCCAGAGAAAAAAGGGATGGCTAATTTTGTTGAAAATATTATTCGGATCAGACCTGATTTTAGTGTTGAGGAAATTAATGATGGTATTAAGAAAGCGGAAAAAGAAATGCTGGATGAAGGAATTGTGGCAGTAGGTGATATTTCAAATTCAAATGATTCACTTCAAATGAAGAAAAACAGCAAATTGTATTTTCATACTTTCATTGAAGTTTTTGGATTAAATGAAGATCATTCAGAGGAATTATTTAATAGTGGAACCAAACTATACAATGAGTTTATATCAAATCAGTTATCCTGTTCATTAACACCACATGCTCCATATTCGGTTAGTGAAACTTTGTTTAATAAATTCCGCGATTATTACGAAAATAATAGAGAAATAATTTCAATCCATAACCAGGAATGTAAAGAAGAAAATGAAATATTTGAAGGAAAAAGTAATCATTTAAAGGTGCTTTTAGATAA
>CAZBZX010000282.1:0-3202 GCA_964496465.1 uncultured Bacteroidales bacterium | reverse complement strand
GAAGAATTGAAAACATTTGATAATGCATTTCCCTCAATTTCACTTGAAGAAATGATTTGCTGGGCTACTATAAATGGAGCGAAAGCATTAGGGGTAGAAGGTAAATATGGAACTATAGAAATTGGGAAAACCCCGGGAATTAATTTATTAAAAGGGGTTGATTTAGTAAATCAAAAATTGACTTCGAATTCAACGGTTGAAGTGTTAGTATAGCATAAAGGATGCCATCCCTAAATATTAACAAGGGATAGCATCCTAAAAAATTAATTACTTTTACATTTTAGAAATACATAACTATTTAATGAAATATATTCCCTCTATAAATAAATCTATAAGGATTTCATCTAGTGAAGTTAAAATTGGAGATTTGCCTTTAGGAGGGAAGAATCCCATTCGTATCCAATCCATGACAAATACTGATACCAATAATATTGAAAAATCATTGGCCCAGTGTATTGAACTTTATAATGCAGGATTTGATTATGTAAGACTTACCACACAAGGCATTCGAGAAGTTGAAAGTATGATAAAGATTCAGGATGAATTAAGAAAAAGAAAAATGATATTACCTCTAATTGCTGATGTTCATTTTAATCCGAAAGTAGCTGAATTAGCCGCTCAACATGTCGCAAAGGTTAGGATTAATCCAGGCAATTACAGCGAAAAAAGAAAAGGAAAGATTGATTTTACTGATAAAGAGTATCAGGAAGAATTAAATAAAATCAAGTTGAATTTATTGCCTTTACTAAAAATTTGTAAGGAAAATAAAACAGCATTACGAATTGGCATTAACCATGGTTCACTGTCGGAAAGGATCATGTCGAAATATGGAGATACTCCAGATGGTATGGTAGAATCAGCTATGGAATTTTTAAGAATTTGTAAGGAAGAAAAATTCCAAAACATTGTTGTTTCAATGAAGTCTAGCAATGTTTTAATTATGGTTCAGTCATGCAAACTTTTAGTTACAAAAATGAACCAAGAGGGAATGCGTTTTCCTTTACATTTAGGTGTAACAGAAGCAGGGGAAGGAGAGGATGGAAGGGTAAAATCTGCTATTGGAATTGGGGCTTTATTAAATGATGGGATAGGGGATACGATCAGGGTTTCGCTTACTGAAAACCCGGTTAATGAAATTCCTGTAGCAAAAAAAATAGTAAGTTATTGTACAAATAAAGAAGATCATGATCCTATTTTTGGTGGTGAGGAATGGCAATATAATCCTTTTAATTTTCAAAAACGTGAAACAATTTCTGTAGATTCAATTGGAGGAAATAAACATCCAATAGTTATTGCAGACTTCAATTCGAAACAGGGTCATTTAGAAGATACTTTAGATCAATTACCCGATTTTTTTTTTATTGAAAAATTAGATGAGAATTTGGAATATCTTCGGGAATACAAATTAATCTTAAATTATATTGATTGGTTAAAACATAAGGAAGAAACCGATAATTTTTTTCCTTTATTAAACAGTGAACAATTTTTATCAAATGGGGAACTTTCAAATGATATCAATTTTGTTGAAGTAGAGAATAAAAATTATGAGGATGAATTCTTCTCAAAGGCTAAATCAAATAATACTGTTTTTGTATTATTAAGTAAGAATAAAAATCGCTTTACTGATAATCGAGCATTTTTAAATACTTTGTTAAAGAAAAAAATACAAATTCCGGTTATTTTAAAAAGTGAATATAAAGAAAACGAACTTGAAGATTTTCAAATCAAAAGTTCGTGTGATGTTGGACCGCTATTTATTGATGGATTTGGGGACGGTATTTATTTAAAAAATAACGGAAATATTTCATTCAGCCAGGTAGTTTCCACCTCATTTTCTATATTACAGGCATCAAGGGCAAGGATTACAAAAACTGAATACATTTCTTGTCCGGGTTGTGGAAGAACTTTATTTGAGCTGGAAGAAACCGTTCAGAAAATAAAGCAAAAAACAGCACATTTAAAAGGATTGAAAATTGGAATTATGGGTTGTATTGTAAATGGTCCTGGCGAAATGGCCGATGCGGATTATGGATATGTTGGCGCAGGAAAAGGAAAAGTAATGTTGTATAAAAACAAAGAAGTTGTAAAAAAGAATGTCCCTTCCGAAACTGCAGTTGAGGAATTAATATCGTTGATTAAGCAGAATGGAGACTGGAAAGAGTAAATGTTTATATTTTTAAATATATCTTTTATTTTTATTTAACCATAGCTCAAAGAAATCTTTTTCTTTTCCTATGATGAAAAGAAGCAAAAACTTTTCTCACGATCCGGCCTAAGGCTGGAGAGTAATCATAGCCAAACGATGCTTCTACACACTCTATTTAATCCTAAGATTAAAAGCAAAAAGCGAGACAAGCTTCTTTTTGTTTAATCTAGATGATTAAACATTCACCCTAACCCATTTCCCGCCGTTTGGCCAGGCCAGCGCACAATAAATTCTCTTAAAAAATAACAGCATAAAAGAAAATGAATAGTTCAATTGGCCTATGAGAATTTTTGTAACAAAACAAGTTATCTGCTTGTGTGATTGGTTTGGTAAGCATTCCACGAGTACAGAGCTCGAAAAACTTATTAAGAATTACAGTATTTCATCCTGTACGGCTTGGAATACGTGAAAAGCAGATAAGGTAGTTTTGCAGAAAATTATCATCAGCCTTGAATTTTTGGTTCTTTTTTTTCAAGAAAAAAGAACGTGTAAAAATGATATTTTTAAATTGACACGACATTAAAATTGTGAATTATATGTATATAATTTATTGATTAGAATAAATTTATTATTAGCAGAAAAAATGTAGAAGTTAGAAAAAAGAATATTACTTCCGAAACTGCAGTTGAGGAATTAATATCGTTGATTAAGCAATATGGGGATTGGGTAGAATAAAGAATTATTCTTTAATTATTTTTACATCATTCATTTCTTTTTTCAACGCAACTGATGGTCTAAAATTAATCTGTATCCCGGTAATATTTCTGGATGTAACTTTTTCTATTTGCTGTTCACCTTTGCTTTTAAGCGAAATGCTAAAAATTCCCAGTGGTTCCAGGTCAAGGGTATAACCATCCTTTAATAAATCGGGGAAAATACTCACAAAAGAATACAGAACTCCAACCACATCAGCAGGAGAAAATGAGGTTTGTTTTGATATCCTGTTACAAATCTGTGTAAGTGAGAGTTTATTCCGGTTACAGGCACGGGCATAAT
>CAZBZX010000281.1:0-6279 GCA_964496465.1 uncultured Bacteroidales bacterium | reverse complement strand
ACCGGATGACTGTAAAAAGATTTTTTTATATCATTTTTTGAACTTAATAGGGGAGTTCCAAAAAAACAAACGCCTCTAATCCAGGGGAGGTTATTAATAGCTTCAATTATTATATTTCCTCCTAAACCATTACCAACTAAAATTGCATTTTCAGCATGTAAATTCCGTGTAACTTGACTAAGCAAACTTACCAGTCCAGGAATTGAGTAATCTTCAATAGGATTATCCGAATAAGTTGATTCACCATGACCTGGTAGATCAAATGCAATTAATCGGTATTTTTCACCTAGTTCGCCTTTAATTATGTCTTGAAAGGTAACAGCCCCTAATGATAATTCATGAAGAAAGATAATTGGAATTCCATCTTCACGATTTTGAATATAAGATATCGTACAATTTTCAAGCTTTATATTATCTCGTTGCATTATTTTCTTTTTAAAAATATGAGTTCATCAAATTTAATCTTTTCAGCGAAAATAAAAAAGTCTTGATACCAACCTTTAAAATTTAATCATTTTTTTTTGATTTTCAAAAGTAAAAGCAATGATATATATCATGATTAAATGGTCTGATAATCAATATATTAAAATATATAAAATTTCTAATTTATAATTGTTTTTAATGAAAAAAAATTTAAAATTTATATTATGTAAAATTATAGATAAACAAGTTAAAAATTAAATTAAAATTTATGACTATGGTACCAGAAATTAATCGTAAAGAATGGCAGGATTTAATTAAAGGCGATATTAAATATAATATTGAAAGCTTTTCCCTGCAAATGAAAATTTCCTCTTTAAATCGAAATTTAAAAAATGGATTTATTAGCATGAATCAGGCCGTTAAAGAATTGCATGATTTGTGCATTAAATTTGAAAGAATTTATAAAAATGATTTAGACAAAATTTTTAAAAACTAATAAATTATGAAAGCAATAAACCAATTAATAACTACAGACGAAGCTGAGAAGTTAATTAATAAACAACATACATTAATTTTAGCTGCTGAAGAATCCATTCTTGATAATTTGCCTAAAGGAAACTGGATTGGCGGGACTATACCGTATTTTATGGATGTAAATGGAGGGTGTTTTTCGAAAAATAAAGTTTTTGTGACTGATTTCACGGAGGTTTTAAAAAATTTTAAAATTGAAATGTTTGATAAAACCAACATTAAAAATGTTGTGAAAAACAGGTATGAAAATGGATTTAGTTTAATGTTAATACCTTGTTTTAGTGAAATATTAAATAGTTTTGCTATGCAGGCGCAATCTATAGAAGAATTGTATAATGCTCCTCTTTTAGGCTGGGTTACAGGAATTGATTTAAATAATGTTGGAAAACAAACACCTCAGGTTTTTGATGGAAGGAATGGCAATAAATTTGATAATAATGCCATAGTTATGCATATTGAAATACCAGCTAATAAAATGGCCGAACTTGATATTATAAATATTTTTAGTCAGGGAGATGGCGATAGCATTGAATTTTTAGAAGATGGATTTTCGTGTAAGGAATGTTTAGTTAATGGGAAAAAAATAAACCTGGCAGATTATATTAAGTCTAAAAATATTGATATACGTTTACCCCTTGTAGCTGATTATTCAGGAGCTTTGATTAATATTAGTTTTCAACAAATTAATGAGGAAGATAAATCTGTATTGTTTTATGCTCCATTACGAAAGAATACTGTATATAAATTAGCAAAACCGGTTGAAAATTATGTTAAGGTTTTTAACGAAAATATTCCAAAAAATGCCAATGATTTAATTTTTTCATGCAATTGTATTTTAAATTATTTGTATTCTGAGCTTGAAGGGAAGACAACTGGTGGAATCACTGGTCCAATTACATTTGGAGAGATTGCTTATGTGTTGGTAAATCAAACATTGGTACATCTTAATATTTTAGATATATAAGACGGAAGAGGGTTTGTTTTGTTTCAGTTGGAAAGAGGCTTCATGAATTTATTCATGAAGCCTTGTTATTAATCAACCATTTCTAAATCAATTTCCCCCATTCCGGCTGTTATTTTAATATCAATATTCACATCTGATTTTCGAAAAAGATCATTCGTGTACTCATTATCATGTCTAATAAATCCTGGGGAGTCAATATCTCCGATCAAACCACTAATTTTTACTCTTACACCTACATTGCGTGGCAGCGTAAGTTTAAGTTCACCAAAGCCGCAAGTAAACTCAGCATCCAGACTATTCGTTCTTTCGCCACTCAAATCAATATTTGCTTCACCAGCACCAGCCTTAAATATCATTTGCGGGACGTTTGAATTTCTTAAATCAACAAAATAATCTCCTGCTCCAAGAGCTATTTCAAGATTTTTTAAATTTAAATCTCCAAGATAATAGTTACCTACACCTGCTCCCATTTTAACGGTTAAATCCATTGTTACTTCATTATTCAATAAAATATCCCATTCTATCTGGTCATCTTTATCAAAATCAATATTCGGCTTTGTCATTTCAATATCCAATGTACCGATTTCAGGACTTTCAGAATAATCAGTTTTTGGTCTGAGATCAAGATCAGGATACCTAAATTTACCTTCCATCAGTTCATTTGCATTGCCTTTAATTTTCAAATTTCCGGCAGATAATTTAATGGATGAATAAACAAATTTTGCTTCACCTTTTTTAATAACAATATCTTCAACATCAGCATACCTGGTTGAAACAATTTTAGGTTCATCTTTGGCATGAGTTGAAATGAAACATAACATAAGAAAACTAATGAGTATAGTTTTTACGATTAATTTATTTTTTTTCATTTTTATTGGTTTTGTTTAAGATGATAAATTTACAAATAAAAGACATTTAAAAGCTTTTTTGGTTGCTTATACATAAGGTAAAAACTTAAATACTTATAATTCAGCAATTTAAATTAATCAAAGACACTTAAAAATGAATTTTTTTAGAAAATATTTAATATTATATTTGCAGTCTTATTTTTGGCGAGGTAGCTCAGGTGGTTAGAGCGCATGATTCATAATCATGAGGTCGCGAGTTCAAGTCTCGCTCTCGCTACAGTTAAAAAGGATGAAAATTGAACTTTTCATCCTTTTTTAATAATTAAAAGATTACATCCTATTTTTTATATTCCCAAAATAGAGGAATTATTTTTGAAGTATTCTTTTTGTAGGCTAGAAATTCTTTTCCGAATTTTTTTTCTAATAGTTTTTCTTCACTCCCAATAAATAGATAGAATGAAATTAATAAAACAGCTGGAATTATTAATAAAAGCCACGATTTAAAAAACAATAGAATTACAGGTAATAAAAGAAAAATAACGAATGCAAAAAGTGGGTTTCTGCAAACAGAAAATACACCTTTTGTAATTAATTTTTCTTCTTTAAAACCTTTTTTTATTTTTTTAATAGTAGCTGCATACAATGGTATCCCGAATACTAGCATTGAAATTGCTATTATCATTAATGCATTTCTTGAGATAATTTGTATTTCAAAATAACTTTTCCAGGTATAATTAGCTGCAATTATTGGAATTGAAGCTAAAATTGTCACTAAAAAAATAATAGGTGAAGCACCTTCGAATTTCATTTTCTTTTCATTTGTTTTCATAATTTGATTTCCTTTCATTAGTTTTCATAAAAGAACAACTGTTCTTTTATAAGTTAAAAAAATATTAATAGAAGATTGACATTCCTGCCATATGATATTTAACCAATAAATAAATGTTGTCATATGCCCATTTTTCATTTTTATATTGATTTGCGATTTCAATTATTCCATAAAAAAAGTTACGGGCATAAATTGATATTATAAATTTTTCTTTCACTGATTCGTTTGTACCTAAGCGCATATGTTGCTCAAGTTTTGATATAATTTCATTTTTAAAATCTGAATATTTTGTACCATCACTTTTATTCATAAGTATTACGAATCTTTTATGTTGACCTTTTATGCTTTCAAGTATGAAATGGCTTATAGTTGCTATCCTTTCTTCAATAAAAGTCTCTTCTTCATGGGATAAAAATTCGTTAAAGTTTTTTTTGTAGTTTATGTAATAGTCCCTAACAATTTCATCAAAAATTGTTTCTTTATTTTTGAAGTATTTATATAAATTACTTACACTAATTTTTACTTTATTTGCTATTTCGCGAGTAGATGTTTTATTAAATCCATTAGAATAAAACAAAGACTCAGAAACAAATAATATCCTTTCTCTTATTTCATTTTTTAATACTTGCATAATTAGAGAACATATGTTCTTTAATGCAAATTAATAACGAAATTATTTATGAAACAAATTTTTGTGGCATTTTTATATCTCTATAGCGAATTTTATTATCAATGTTAAAATCCATTTCTCTTGGTTTCAAACCATCCTGTTTCATTATTGCTTCTATTAAATAATTGTTTTTTAATATCTTTATAGCTCTAACAAATCATTAAAATAGGAGGATTTATTATCATGTCTATTTCCAAATCAGAATACAAACAGTTACCAAAAAAACAAATTAAGGAGGGATTAAGCAGAAGAGTAGTTTACACTCAAAACTTAATGATGGCTATTATTGATTTTAATAATGGTCCATGGGATGAGCCTGAGCCATATCATTCGCATCCACATGAGCAAATTGCCTATGTTGCTGGGGGGGAGATAATTTTTTACTGTGAAGGAAGAGAAGAGGTACATCTAAAAGAAGGGGATGTCTATGCAGTTCCTGGGGGAATAAAACATACTGTAAAACTCCTCACAAAAGAAGTTAGACTGATTGACAGCTTTACACCAATTCGTGAGGATTTTTTAAAATAATAGCTGTTTTTTTATTTTATTGTTTTCTTAGCAGGACCTATATCCATCAATATCAATAAAATCTATTAGGTATTTTTTGTCATTGTTGAGAATAATAGTTGCACCTAAAGCCGAATATGTGGATGTAATATCCTTTATTTCGATGTTTTTTATGGGTGATAATTCTTCCTCGGTCCATTCTGAGTCATCCGTTTTATGAAGTAATACACATATCATTAATTCCATCGGAGGATTTTTCGCCATTCTTTTTTTATAGGCAAAAATGACGGTACTTTTATCTGCTTCAGCATTACGTCCCTCATGTGTTAAGCTGTTTACTAAATCCCATCCGTTATAGGCAATCAAAGCCACTTTTCTGCCAGAAACAGATGCTGTGATCACCTTTTTTTTACCATCATCAAATTGTTTTATTTCAGCCTTTTCATCTTTTAAATGGGGTAAACCAAAATGGCCTAAAGTTAGTTCATGTTCAAATGCCATGCGCGATCGGTCAACTCTAATTATACCACCCGGAATTATTATTTCAGCCAGATCGATAATATATCCTACACCATTGTTGGGCGGTTTTCGCATAATAGCCTGCCTGTAAATCACATCTTTTCTAACTCCATTGTATAGCATGCTTTGCGAAGTAGTATATTCCATATTTTTTTCAGTGCTATTTTGCAAGGTATGCCCTGTTAGATAAAAATTAATATCATCCCCACGAACATCTCTTGGGTCCAGGCTGCGAAAGCTGTATTCCATAGAAGTCCCTCCTTGCGGATTATGGTCTTCCCAGGGAAAATGTGTGTTGTAAACCAGTTTGGAATAATTAGGATCGTTGTAATAAACTTTACCTGGAATAATTTCAGAAGTTCCTGTTTTACCATGGTTTGCCAGTATTATACCTGGATTATTTAAAACCTCAATATTTGATTCGTTTCCAAGCTTTTCCCAAAATCCCTCATTTTCTTTAGCTGTCCAAAAGGGCGAATCATCAGGTAATGCTAAAGCAATAAATGGGATAAACATAATAAAAGGACTACCAGCACAACTATAGTTTTGTAAAATATATTCGGTATGTCTGTAATAACCAAGACTTGGAATATCGTTTTCGAAAAATTCTTCACGAGTAACAAATTGAAGTATAGAACCAGAACAAAGTCTTCTGGCCATTCCCGGATCTAAAGGCGATTTACCCTTTAACATAAAAGATACAGGGAATCCTCCAGAAATCCATGTTCTGTAAGTAATACTCCTGGCCCACATATTTACGTAGCCATCTCTCCCAAAGAAATTTACATACGTTTTATATAATTCTTGTGCCGATTTTTCAATGGTTTCTGCAATTTCAGGATAAAATTCATCCCCAAAGGTTCTATTCCAAATTGTTAAGTACACAATAAATAAGCTTATTGTATAATAATTATAGGTTTGTTCAAGGTACCATCCATTACCTGAATGATAGGAAGCAACCCATAAAAGATGGCTTTTCAGCAATTCA
>CAZBZX010000280.1:0-6292 GCA_964496465.1 uncultured Bacteroidales bacterium | reverse complement strand
AAAGAGGGCAATCAATAAAATAATAAATGACAAAAGCAGTTTATTTAATAACCTTGAACTTATTGATAAAAAGAAATTGAAAGAAGCAGGGCTTAGTTAATAGTTGATAGTTGTTAGAATATTGTTGCCTTATCCCCGTTTACTGGTTACCAATTACTTTTCCAATCTTCTGTTCCAGCATCATCATGTCAGCTATTACAATTGCAGTTGCAGCCTCAATTACTACAGGAATCCGTAAAGCAATACAGGTATCATGCCGGCCCTCCACTTTAAGATCAACCATTTCCCCAGTTTTAAAATTGTATGTATTCTGAACCTGGTTTGTACTTGATGTTGGTTTAACAACAACCCTGAATATTAAATCGTTGCCATTGCTAATGCCACCATTTACACCACCTGCATGATTCGTAGCTGTTTTACCATTTTTATCAATATACCGGTCGTTATGCTCACTTCCTCTTATTTTTGCAGCTTCAAAACCAACTCCAAATTCAATTCCTTTAATGGCTGGGATTGAAAATATAGCGTGGGCTAAAGTAGCATCCAATGATCCGAAAAATGGATTACCAATACCTAAAGGCATATTTTTAACAGTGCATTCAATAACTCCACCAATAGAATCTTCTTCTTTAATTGCTTTTTCAATGGCTTCTTCAATATTTGGGTTTCCACCTACTTCTAATAATTTTGTTGATACATTAATTGGATCAATTAATTTTTTAGCAATTACTCCGGCAGCAACTATTCCAAGTGTAATCCTTCCAGAAAAATGTCCGCCACCTCGATAATCTTCAAAACCTCCGAACTTTTTATTGGCAACAAAATCAGCGTGTCCGGGTCGGAAAGTTTCGCGTAATTTTGTGTAATCTTTCGAGCGGGTATTTTCATTATTAAAAATAATAGTAATAGGGGCACCGGTAGTTTTATCATTAAAAACTCCGCTAACAATATGCGGAATATCTTTTTCCTGACGTGGGGTAGTGCCTTTAGCGCCAGCCTTCCTACGGCTAAAATCATTTTCAAAATCTTCCTGATTAATGGTTATTCCTGCAGGTACACCATCAATAACAACTCCAACATTCACGCCATGTGATTCTCCAAAAATAGTAACCCTATATAATTGTCCAAAACTGTTCATTGTAAATCTTTTAATTAATTATATAAAATATCTAACCACGAAGAACTCAAAGGTTATCACAAAGAACACAAAGGATGATAGTTTTCTTTGTGGTCATTGTGAAGAACTTAGTGAACTTTGTGGTATATAATATATTCAGTTTATTATAATTTATATCTCAAACTCTTCAATTAAAACCTTTTCAATTTTTGTATCACCAATTCCATTCAATAATACAAAATTAATAGAATTTCCTTCCCGTTTTTTATCTTTTTTCATTGCTTCAAAAACCTCACTGGTTGGTAAAATGCTTTCAATCGGTAAATTAAAATTTTTTAATAAATTAATAATTCTTTCAACTTCCTTTTCTGATAATAATCCTTTTTTAGCCGAAAGTTTCGTTGCAATAGCCATACCAATACTAACCGCTTCGCCATGAGGAATGCCTGACAACTTTTCAATAGCATGACCATATGTGTGCCCGAAATTTAAGATTCTTCTTTCTCCTTTTTCCCGCTCATCATTCATTACTACATTTCCTTTAATAACTAATGAATCATAAACCAACCGGTGAATTACTTCATAATCGTTTTGCAGTGCTTTTTCGTAATTATTTTCTAAAAATTCAAACATTTCAGGATTTTTAATACATGCATGTTTTATAATTTCAGCAAAACCATTTTTAAATTCTTCCTTTTCAAGGGTTTTAAGCACATTAAAATCGCAAATTACGAATTCAGGCTGATTGAAAACACCTATCATGTTTTTATAACCGTGCAAATTTACACCATTTTTTCCTCCAATGCTCGCATCTACTTGTGATAGGAGGGTTGTAGATACAAATCCAAATTTAACTCCTCGTAAATAAGTTGATGCCACAAAACCAACAATATCGCATAAAATCCCACCACCAATTCCAATAATAAAACCGGTCCTGTCTAATTCTTTTTCAACCAATTGTTCATGAATATGCTGAACTGTTTCCAACGTTTTTATTTTTTCACCAGTTCCAATAACGATAGTATTTAATTTTGGAAATTTGTCTTTATAATACTTATATACATTTTCATCAGTGATGATAATGCATTTGTTATCTGGAAGATAATTGATTAAATTTTCCAGTTTCTCGCCAGCATATATTTTTGATACCCTGTTCCCTAAATTTATAGTAACTACATCCATATTGTTAAAATTGGTTTGAGCTTAGTTTATTCCAATGAATAATATAAAAGCTCAAATATAAGTTTAAAGCATATACATCAAAAACATAAAGTAAAATTCTTGGCATGGCAATACCAATAAAATATAGACCCCAGGCAACAATATAACAAAGATTTACTATTCCAAAAAGCCAGGTAAATATTGAATTTTTAAATTGTAAGTTTTTAATGAAATAATAAACTGCAGTTGGAATAATGGATATTTCCAAAATCATAACTACAATTCCAAAAAATTTTTCAATTTTTTCAAAATCAGTAACTCCGCCCCCCAATATTAAAATAATATTTATGGACAATATGGTTATTAATCCAAGATTAAAAATTAACTTTTTCATAAATTTGAAGTTTAATTATCAGTTGTTAATATCTTTAAATTATTATTGACTAAATGCTTCTTTTCAAATCACTCATCACTCATTATTTTCTCCTGATGATTTATTGATTCCTGATGGATTGCTCTGAAAATTTTTGTTACAAATTCTGCTCCCAATCCTTTTATATTTCCTTCACTAATTCTTTTTGTTAAAATTTCATCCCATCTTTTTGTTTGAAGAATGGTAATGTTATTTGCTTTTTTATATTTTCCAATTTTATCAGCAATTTTCATTCTTTTTTCAAAAATACCCATTATCTCATCATCAAATTTATCAATTTGAGTTCGTAATTCCTCCAGGGTTATTTTTTGGTCATCAGCAATATCTGGTTTTCTAAGAATTAATTTATTAACCAATGATTTAAGTTCATCGGGCATAATTTGCTGTTTGGCATCACTCCACGCTTCATCGGGATTAATGTGCGATTCAATTATTAATCCATCAAAATTTAAGTCCATTGCTTTTTGGGAAATTTCAAATAATCGTTCCCATGTTCCACATATATGACTTGGGTCAACAATCATCATTAAATCTGGAATACGTCTCTTTAATTCAATAGGAATTTGCCATTGTGGAGGATTTCGATACATTCCTTTTTCTGCACTGGAGAAACCACGGTGTATAGCACCAAGTTGTTTTATACCGGCTTCATTTAGTCTTTCCAAGGCACCAATCCACAATTCAGAATCTGGATTTATAGGGTTTTTAACCAATACCGGAATATCAACTCCTTTCAATGCATCTGCAATTTCCTGCACTGCAAAAGGGTTTGCTGAGGTTCTGGCACCTATCCATAAAATATCAATACCATGCTTTAATGCTTCATATACATGTTTAACGTTTGCTACTTCAGTCGCAGTATACATACCAGTTTCTTCCTTCACTTTTTTCATCCACGGAAGGGCTTTCGAGCCATGTCCTTCAAATGTATTTGGCCGTGTGCGTGGTTTCCATATTCCGGCACGATAAATTTGATATCCATGTTTAGCTAGTTTTCTTGCAGTTGCTAACACCTGTTCTTCACTTTCTGCACTACATGGCCCTGCAATAACTAATGGCCTGTCTGTATTTAATCCTGGCAGTGATAATGGTTGTATGTCTAATTTTATGCTCATTTTTATATTTTATTTTTTCAATTTTCTATTGATTATTGAATAATTTCTTTATTCTTACTTTTGCTTCATTAAGTTGTTCGACTTTACTACATAAAGAAATTCTTAAATAATTATTTCCATTCGACCCGAAAATTAATCCGGGTGTAATAAAAATATTTGATTGATACAGAAGTTCATCAGCCAAGTTTTTTGCTGAGTTATATTTTATTGGAACTTTTGCCCATACAAATAAACCAACCTGGTTTTTATTATAGCTGCAACCAAGAATATCGAAAATCTCGAAAACCACTTTTTTCCTTTCTGCATAAATCCTATTTATTTCTTTATACCACGATTCAGGACTTTTTAACGCTTCAGTGGCTGCTTCCTGCATTGGTAAAAACATTCCCGAATGCACATTACTGCTAACTTTTAATACAGTTTGGATATATTTTTTCTCCCCAGTTAAAACCCCAATTCTCCATCCTGGCATATTATGTGATTTACTCAATGAATTTAATTCAATTGCAACATCTTTAGCCCCTTTAATAGATAAAATACTTTGTGGATTATCATTCTGGATAAAGCTATAGGGATTGTCATGACAAATTAATATTTGATTTTTTCTTCCAAAATCAATTATTTTTTTGAATAACTCTTGATTACCATTTTTACCTGTTGGCATATTCGGGTAATTCACCCACATAATTTTTACTTTAGAAAGATCTTCATTTTCAAGGGCCTGAAAATCAGGTTCCCAGTCATTTTCTTCTTTTAAATCATAATTCCTTATTTTTGCCTGCACTAAATTTGAGACTGAGCTATAAGTTGGGTATCCCGGATTTGGCACTAATACTTCATCACCTTCGTTTAAAAATGCCATGGATATATATAATATTCCTTCTTTTGATCCAATTAACGGAAGAATTTCTTCAACAGGATTTAAATTAACATGATAATATTTTTTATACCAGTTCGCAAAAGCTGTTCTTAGTTCCGGTGTGCCAATATAGCTCTGATAACCATGATTATTTTTATTTTCAGCACTTAATTTAAGAGAATTGATTGTATTTTCTGAAGGTGGTAGATCAGGACTTCCAATACCTAAATTAATAACTGGTTTCTCTTCATTCATCATTTCTCTAATCTCTTTTAATTTTTTCGAGAAATAATATTCCTGTACATTGTTTAAACTTTTTGCTGCTTTTATTATCATTTCAATATTTAATTATATAATTGATTTTCCTTTTTGATATTCACCTAAAATTTCGAAATCTCTGGTAAATGGCTTAACTGATTCCAATGATTGTAAATAAGTTTTATAATCATTTATTTCAACATCAACATAAAATGCATATTCCCAGTTTTTTCCAATAATTGGTAGCGATTGAATTTTTGATAGGTTGATATTAAAAAATGAGAAAATAGATAATATTTTTGATAGACTACCAATTTCATGAGCTAAAGCAAAAGATAATGATGCTTTATTTGCATTTTCATCACTTACTTTACCTCCATTTTTATCTTTTAAAATTAAAAACCGTGTATAATTTTTCTTATTGCTTTCAATACTTTCTTCAAGCATTTCAAGGTTGTATTTTTTGGCAGCCATATCACTAGCAATGGCAGCGACTCCTATTAGCTTTTTATTGTTAATTTCCTCGGCACTCAATGCAGTATCAGCACTATCAATTGATTTTAGATGGGAATACTTCTCGAAAAAATCCTGGCATTGTAATATTGCCATTGGATGCGAGTATACTTCCTTAATGTCTTTGATTTTTTGTCCAGGTAATGCCACCAGATTTTGTTTTATTCTTAAATAAATTTCGCCGATTATTTTCATATTCGACTCTTTTAATAATTTATAATTTGGAATAATACTTCCTGCAACCATATTTTCAATGGCCATAATTCCATAATCGGCATGACGACTTTTTAAATTTTGGAATAAATCTTTAAAAGTAATTCCTGGAACTATTTCAATTGGTTGATTTTCGAAATAATGCATGGCGGCAATTTCATGAAAAGCACCATAACCGCCTTGTATTGCTACTTTTTTGACCTCTGTTTTGATCTTGTTCATTGTTAATTTTATTTAAAAAAAAAGTCCCGACTGTGCGGGACTTTTTTATTTTTTATATATTAATAGCTGAGCCCCTTAATTCGTAAACGGAAAAAAGAAAAAGTAAAAAAAGTATCCGTTATTGTTTATTAGAGAACTCATAATAATTATTATTTTTTTTGCAAATATAATATTTTTAATCGAATTGATAATTTTTTAGTATTTATTATTTAGATATGAATATAATTAATTAATAGAAATCGAGTTTAAATGGATTTTTAAATTAAGAAAAATTGATTTGATTTTTATGGAAGGTATTTAATTTGTATAAGTTTAATAAAAGTTTATGTAAATAAGCCAATACCTTATAATTATAATAGTAAAAGTCAATTCATCTAATTTTTAAATGGATTAAATTTTTA
>CAZBZX010000279.1:0-6297 GCA_964496465.1 uncultured Bacteroidales bacterium | reverse complement strand
TATATTGTGCTGCACTTCCAATTGCATCAGCAGCAGTAATTGTAATATCATAATCACCTAATATGGAAGTTGCAGTACCTGAGAGAGTAGCTTTTCCATTTGTACCTTGTGTTAATGTGAGCCAGGTTGGACCAGTATAACTAATTGTAATAACATCACCAATATCATTATCTTTTGTAACAATTTGATAAGAATAACTTCCTCCAGGTAAAACAGCACTTACAGGAGTAGATGTAAATACAGGTATTTCATTTACATTTGTAACTGTAATAGCAAATGTTTGTGCAACAGGTGTTCCAATAATCCCATCTGTAACATTTAATGTTACATTATTTGTTCCAACTGCTGAATCACCAGGTATTCCTGTAAGAAGCGCTGTCCTGTTTCCATTATCTTTAAATGTTAGCCATTTTGGTAATGTTGGGGCAGAAATAACTATTTTATCGATAGTATTTGGGTCGTTTATTGTAATATTATATGTATACTTTATATCTTCTGTTGCAGTAATAACGGGAGTTGATGAAAAAGACGGAGCCACATTAGGAGAGGAGGTTTCTAGGGTAAGTGAAGCAGATCCTTTCTCAATAAATTTTCCAGTACCTGTGGTATATATCGGAACAACATTTAAAATCTCAACACCAGGATTTGAATCCCAAATTTTATATATTATTTTATGATCATTATAAAATCCATTTATAATAACAGTGTCTGTTCCATCATGTTTAGAGGCAATAATTGGAAGAGGATTAGTAGTACTTATGGGCGTTGCACCAACGACACTTAGACCAACGCAGGAATCACCGTCAAAAACGGCAATTTCATCACCATTTTCCAGGTCTACTCCATCGAGAGTAGCCTTGAATACATATATATTCATTTGATCATATCCATTTCCGGTCCATATAGGTTGGAAATGTGTTTGAGACAATACTGTAATTATGGCGAGTACTGTAAATAGAAAAGTAAAAGTAAATTTTTTCATAATAGTAGGATTTTATTCAAATTTAATAAAATATTCAATAAAATAAAATAATAAAGTTGGAGAAAATGTTCTCCAACTTTATTATGTAAATTAATCAAGCAAAATCATTTGTTTAACTTTCGAATAGTTCTCGGTTTCCATGCGGTAAAAATATACACCTTGAGGTACTATATTTCCTTCATAATTTAATCTGTTCCATATTATTTTATGCTTCCCAGCTTTTTGTTCATCATTAAGTAAGGTGCTTATTTTTTTTCCTAAAAAATTGTAAATTTCAATAGTAATATTTTGTTCCTCATTCAATGTAAATTCAATAGTAGTTTCAAATGTAAATGGATTCGGATAATTATTTCCTAAAGTTGTAATATTGTTTATATTATTATTAATTTCAGTTACATTTGATTTTGCTTTAAGTTCTAGAATGGTTGTTCCCATATCAGTAAACTGGTTTGAATAATTATCGACTGCATTTAATGATAAATTAGATAAATATTCGTTTGCATCAGTATCCCATATTCTTGCTGTAATATTATGACCTGGAGTATAACCATCAATTATAGAGGTTGTCGGGTCATCTTTCGAAACAACAATTGAAATGTATTTTTCATCATTTACATAAGCATATGTTCCCACACATACATTTCCATCGTAAATACCTATTTCATCTCCAAATTGAAGGTTTCTTCCATTAATTTCTACAGTGGAAATATATATATTCATATGATCTAAACCATTTCCATTCCAAGATTTTGTAAAGAATTTGGTTTGCATTTCAACATTATTTTCGTTGATTATAGCTGATTTCTTAGTACTCTCATAAATTTTTATATTGGTATTATATGTTACTTTAACTTTATAGCCCTCACCAGGCTTAAGATTTCCAATACTATTTACCATACCTATTGGGATGATATTTTCTATTGATGCTCCACTTTCATTCTGCACTTTAACTAAAATCCCATCATCTAATAATCCGTTGAAGAAATTTAAAGCAGGTCTTGCTGTCTCTAATGGATAACCCATTATATTCCAGCCATTCGCAAATGGAATATCCATAGGTAAAATAACTTTCCAGCCATCTATTATCAACGTATCGTTTTGACTTACTTTAACTTTATAACCTTTTGCTAAATCCATTCGTCCGATATTATCAATCCATTTACCCTGGATAATTTCAATTGCTTTTCCTTTTTCATCCTGAATTTTTTCTAATGATTCATTTGATAATAATTGATTGACAATATTATATATACTATCGTTTAACGGTAAAACATTAAATGAAATAATATTCCATCCTTTTGTTAATGGTATTTGCTGATGTAATTCAGGCAACTGCCAGATAAACCAATAACCTATATCAGAAATAGTTCCATCAGGGTCAAGTTTTGAAGTAGGATCACCTGCATCCACTAAAGGAGATTCTGGAGTAATTCTATATAGAATAGAATTTTCAAATATAGGATCAATTGAGAGATTATTGACAATTTGCAAATACCCTGCTGTATTTATACTATTGTTCCATATGTCGTTATATTTAATTTCTGCTTGCCCATTACTATAATTATCTAACTCAATACCTGTACTATTTCCTGTAAAAATATTATTCGTAATTACGACTTCCATTTCGCCAATTAATAATCCTTTTCCATCATTATTTACAATGGTATTGTTTCTTATTAAAACGGGCCAGAAACCTTGTCCCCACCATGCTTGAATACCATCATTAATACTGTTTTTTATTAAATTCCTGTCAATTACAGGAGAAGATTCTCCTCCATAGGAATCAATCATAATTCCATAACTACAACTATCAATAATATTATTCCTTATGATTGGATTTCCTCCTTCTACTTTTATAGCTGCATTTATTTGATTTTTTAAAGTAAATCCTTCAATTATTGGCCGTATTCTATTTCCAGAATAATTTTGAAAAGAAAAACCATATGAACCGTAAAAAGAATTAAAGTTGATGATACAATTTTCCGGTCCGTATTCTGAATGTATATAAATATTTTGGCCAATATAAATGTCGTAATCTGGAAAATATTCACCATTCATTACAATTATTTCATCTCCATTGTTTGATCTTCCAACAGCAGTTTGAATAGTTTGTAATGGATTATCTTTTGTGCCATCATTTCCATCATTTCCATAAGGAGACACCCAAATTTTTGTACCAATGAAACGTTCGGTTTTAAATATGCTGGCATTAAAGCTCATTATATCTGAACAAGTTTCGTCTTGCATATCAGTTATTTTAAGCGAAATATTATAAAAACCTTCATAATTATAATAGTGAATTGCTTTTGGTTGATCAGTCAAAGAATTCCCGTCTCCAAAATCCCATTCGAATAAAAACCGGTTAGTATAGCTTTCATCATAAATAATTGATTTTGCTGAAACTCCAAGTTCCCTGACATCAAAATCAAACTGTGCTATGGCCCCACATGGATCATACTCAAAAAAGAAATCAAATGCACCGCTTTCATGGGCACCAAGGGCTATATAATATGTTTGACCAGGATCAGTTATTAATAAAAGATCTTCTTGATTTCCACAATTACCTTCTTCATATCTTAGTTGCATTCCATCACATCCATCCCAAATCTCAATCCATGTATCCATCTCTGTAATTCCACAGGTACTAATTTTCATTTTTCCAGTGCCAGGTGCTGTAAATGAATACCACTGAGGAGTATAATAGTAATATGTAGTATCATATACTGAATTTATATGATTAATTCCTTGTTTTACTGGTACAGCTTTGTAACAGCTATCTCCACCATAAACTCCGTAATTTATATAAATTGTCCAGTCTGCTGATGCACCTGAAGTAACAGTAAAAGTAACCGGATTGGTGTAATCGTTAAAGTCACCAGAATTAACAGGTGTTGCCCCGATTAATACAGAAGCCAATTTATCAACCGTTTCAAACCAGGCTTGTAAATTATTTTTATTCACCATTAATGAGTCTACATCTACATAAATATCATTAGTTGATCTGTCAATTACAGATTTTCCCATTTGTCCGTTAACCTGAAACATTGTAAAATCAGTATTCTCATAGGCATCAAAACTCAATTGCCAATCAAATATAAAGTCATTAGGATTAGCATCAGGGTAAGCAGGTTGATTACTGCTCCATCTTATTAGCAATACATCTCCTGCATTAACAAATAAAAGGGCATCTTCCTGTAAAGCACAGTTATTATTTTCGGAGAAGAAAGGAACTGAATCGCAACTATTGTAAATTTCGAGATATGAATCAATTGTTGTGTTTCCGCAATTTGATATTCTTACTTCACCTGATGATGGTGCAAAAAACCTATACCATTGTTCAGCCGCATAATAGTCATTCCAACCTATATATGCCGAATGAATACCTTGTCCAATATCTGAAGCATTTTCACAAATAAAACTTCCCACATTTCCATTAATATGAATAACTACAAAATCTTCATCTCTTGTCCCATAAAGTGTATCAGTAACTTCAAGTATAAATACGATATCTTTGCCTAATGGAATATTTGGTGATGTGAAACTTGGATTCACAATATTAGGATTACTTAAAACTATTCCAGCTTCTAATGGCATCCAATTATATGTGATTCCAAATTGTCCAGAAGCATCACGAGAACCTGAACCATTAATTGTTACAGTAATATTTTGATCAACCTCTTGATCCATTCCTGCATCAGCAATTGGAGTTTGCATTAAATTTGGATTAACCATGATATAAAACCTGTCCATTCCTGTTCCACAACCATTTGTAACAGTAAGTGAAATTTCATATTCACCGGGATCATTATATACCACAGCTGTATCACGACTTGTTGATGTTTCTCCATTTCCTAAATTCCAGAAATAAGTATAACTATTAAATTCATTATAATTTCCATGGTATTGGAGCCAGACTGTATCACCAACTTTTATTTGATCTTGATCAATACCAATGTAAACCTGTGGAAAATTTAAAGAATCTACCTCCACGGTAGTATATAAAGTATCAGTTCTTGCGCATCCATTAGTAACAATGGCAAAGGCTTCATATACATCTGCAGAATTATAAGCATGGCCAATTACTGGTCCATCTCCTGTATTTCCATCACCAAAATGCCAGCTAACAGATTCGGCACCTAATACACTGAAAGAAACAGAATCTCCGGGACAAGCACTCCTGTTTTCTTCCTCATTATTATTATTACTCCCACCATCAGGAACACAAGTTTGCTGTTGCTCATCCCAGTGTTCTCCATTAGGACATTGCGGAGGAGGTTGGTATTCATTAACAAAATCAAACCAATAGCCGTTAATTGCATCAAAACGTTGTGTACATAAATCAGCATCAGTCCATGAGGTATCTAACCTAATTTGATGTGATGATGTATCTTTTGTAAAATTGTAATATGTATATGGTTCATAAGCACATAATGAAGTTGTCTCATCATCAGTCAAATCAAAGAAGCTACTTAATGAACCTGTAAAATAATCAGGGCCATATAGTACACCTTTAGATATTAATTGGATCGTATCTTCAGGGGCATAACCTGTATATATTAAAAAACTGTCATTAGAAGTGTTTAAATGATCAATTAGCCTGATATAGGCAAAAATAGTGCTTCCCGTGGTATCATCATATACGCGCTGGTATAACTCATAGTTGGTTTTATATGTCAACATTAAACCGGGGGAATTTATAATAGTAGTATCATTATTGTAAATTAGATTATACATCAAATTACTATAGGCATCCATTTCATCATCTACAATATTATCTTCACTCCAGATAGCCCCTATTGTTATTTCTTGTCCAGGTGTAATTACGGGCACATAAGCACTAATAGTTGTTTCCCCGGAAGTGGGCATTGAGAAGGAAACCATACCATCTGGTAGACGACCCGGATCAATATTTGGATCCCAATGGTCATAGAAGAAAACCAGGTGCATATAATCCTGTAGTCCAGAATAAGCCCATTCAGGATATTGCACATATATTTCAAATACATTCTCAGTATAAGTTACCGGCATACTCCAATCATCATAAGGAGGAGGAGGTGGTGGTGGGGCCATCATTCCCATACCCATTGCAGATCCACCACCATGTGAAATAGTAAATGGAAGTGGAAAATCTTCAAAAGATTTATTTTGATAATATGCGTGCTGGCTTAATATCTCAGCAGCGCCAATAGTCATAAATGATTTGCCACTTAATAATTCAATTCGCTGCGTACATACATCATTTATATTTGTAAACCTGAAAGATTTTAAATTTTCAACATATTGGTAAGTGGCTGCTCCACTGCAACCATATGGGC
>CAZBZX010000278.1:0-6304 GCA_964496465.1 uncultured Bacteroidales bacterium | reverse complement strand
TTTTTTAAATTAAATCATACTTTCTTCTTAAATTACCTATAGATTCAACTGCCAATCCTATTTTGAATCCAAAAATTGGTGAAAGAATAATATTAGAAACATCATTTGATTTCTTTATTTCAATCTCATTAATCGTATAGTCATATATTTTAATTTCATGCTGAGTCAAAGCAAAAATGGGAAGTTCAATAAAAGTCTCAAAGTATCCAATATTACCTATTGCTCGCTGAAGTCCATATTTCAAGTTCATTTTAAACAACTGATTTATTGAAACAGATTCAACTAGTCGATAAAGCTGTGGATAGCCTATTTGAACTGGATTATCATAACCTATGGTCGTAGAATATTTACCCCTGTTATCATATAATGAATAATCAAGACCTAAACTAACATAATTACCTGATAATCTATTTGTATTTTTCCCTATACGCTCCCTCCTCTTATAATTATAGTAATATTTAAAATCACCGGTAAAAGAAATTCCCTTGCCAGAATTAAAGTTGAATTCATGAATTTTTAATTGATTATTAGCTTCACCAATTCTTCCAATTTTAAAATACGATTCAGCTGACCATCTTTTCCCTAACTTATTCTCGTACCCAAAATTAAATATCATTTTTCCTATATCAACCAAATCCAATTTCCATAAATAATTAACCTCTTTACTATCCTGAATAAAAAGCTGATATATTTTATCATACTTTTCATCTTTAATATCAGTTTTTTCTTGTGTTACAATTACCGTATCGGTTTGAGAATTAACAAATTTAAAACACGCTATTGTAATTACTATAACAAATAATATTTTTTTCATTCCACTTTAATTTAAGATTCTATAAACATTTTAATTAATGATTTTTCCAGCATCACTTTTTCATTTTCTAACCGGTAATAAAATTTCAGTAAATCAGGATTCGATTGCATTTCAATTTCTTTTTTCAATTTTTCCTGTTCGGTTTTAATTTCTTTTAACTGTGCATTTAATTCAATATACAAAGGTGTTTCACATATTTCCGGGGCATTATCACAATTCTCTTCCAAAATTTCTAATCCTACATTGTCTTCCTCAATTAGTATTTCTTCTTTATCTTCATTTATTACTTCAACAGAATAAAATATTTCAGATTGTTTTCTATTTTTAAATAAATAAATCCCTGCAAAGCTCAATGTTAAAATAACTGCAAATGATGCAGCAATTCTTAATAAGTTCCTGGTTTGAATAAAAAATACTTTTTTCTTCTCCCCATCCAATCTAGCCTCAATTAACTGCCATAATTTATCAGGTGCTTTTTTGGATGGCAATTCATTTAAAGCTTTTTGATAGTTCTTTTCTGAATTTAACAATTCCTTTTCAACCTGGTTCCAGATTTTATCAGGAGCTTTAGATTCAGGTAATTGCCCAATTGCTTTATGTAAATTATTTTGTTTATTTTTCATCGTCAATTTTTTAAATGTTGAAGTTTCTCCTGAAGTAATTTCTTCGCTCTTGATAATTGCGATTTTGACGTTCCCTCACTAATTTCAAGCATTTTTGCCACTTCTTTATGCGAATACCCTTCAATTTCAACCAACACAAACACACTTCTGTAACCCTGGCTTAGTTCATTAATTGCTTTATCAAGATCATTACCTGTTAACTCATCATCCCATAAATACACTTCTTCATCATATCTTTCATCAATAGGTTCGAACCTTTTTTCCTTTTGAGCTCTTCTAAAGCATTTTCTTACTACTATTGTTTTTATCCATGCACCCAGTGTTGATCGTGCTTCAAACTTTATTAAATTATTAAAAACTTCAATGAACGCATCCTGTAATGCATCGCAGGCCAAATCTTCATCCCGTAACATTCTGTACGCTAATGTATACATAGCGTCTTTATATTTATCGTATAAACGTTTTTGCGCTAAACGGTCATTACCTAAACATTTCTCAATTAAATCCGACTCAGTTTTATTGATCTGAAATTTCATTTTCCAACTCTTCAATGTAAAGTGGCTAATTAAATTAAAATGGTTGCATGGTAAAAAATAAAAAGTTGAAATTTAATTACATTATTGCTTAACCACTAATTTTATTTTTAAAATTTGAAATGATAAGATAATTTATTTATTCGTTTCGTAACTTTAATTGAATCATTATCTTTACGAATCAATAACTAATTATTAAGATCATGAAAGGTTACATTCAACTATTTATTCTATTCTTCATATTATCAATAATTTCATGTAATAGTGATAAATCAGCCATGATAGAATTGCCATCATTGTTTGCCGACCAAATGGTATTGCAACGAAATACTGAAGTTTCTATATGGGGAACTGCAAATCCATTGAGTAAAATTGAAGTTACAGGCAGCTGGGGAAAAACATCAAAAGTTGAGGCCGATTCTTTAGGAAACTGGCTGGCATTTATTGAAACTCCAGAAGCTGGTGGCCCATATGAACTTACTATAAAAAATAGGTCAAAAAAAATTATCATTCATGATGTAATGGTTGGTGAAGTTTGGCTCTGTTCAGGACAATCAAATATGGAAATGACTATGAATGGATTTTCTTCAAAAGACTCCATTTTAGGTGCAACGAATGAAATTAAACAAGCGAATTACAATGCATTAAGAATTTTTACAGTAAATAAAGCTATTTCTGAAAAACCTGAAAAAAATTGCAAAGGACATTGGGTAACTTGTTCTCCAGAAACTGCAGGAGATTTTAGCGCAACTGCCTATTACTTTGGTAAAAAATTATTAAAAGATATTGATGTCCCCATTGGATTAATTCATTCAAGCTGGGGAGGTACACCAGTTGAATCGTGGGTAAGCGGTGAAACATTAGCTAACGATAAAGATTTTGGTGAAACAATAAAACAAATTGAAGATGCACTGCCTGAATATAAAAAACTGAGAGAATGGTTTAAAAACCGTGAAAGTGTTGATATGGATGAGATTTCTTCAGATGAACCATATAAAGGTCTTGACTTTAATGACAGCACTTGTCGATTAGTTAATTATAACGATAGTACTTGGAACATTATGAACATTCCTACACTCTGGGAAGATGCAGAAATTAGCAGTTTTGATGGTGTTGTTTGGTTCAGAAAAAAAATTAACATACCCGAAGACTGGCAAGGTGATAGCTTAAAACTCGAACTAGGTCCGATTGATGATATGGATATTGTTTATTTTAATGGGACTAAAATTGGAGGGTATGAAATTACTGGATATTGGAATATACCAAGAGAGTATAACATTCCTGCGGATTTAGTAAAACCAGGAGAAAATCAAATTGCTGTCAGGGTAATTGATAATTATGGTGGCGGAGGTATATACGGAAAGGAAGAAGAATTAAAAATTTCGCACAATAATGAAAGTTTAAGCCTGGCAGGTGAGTGGAAGTATGTTGTTACTGCTGAGTATTTTAATAATGTTTTCTATATTTTTGACTTTGAAAATAATGAATACTTTGAACGACCTGAATTTAAAGTTGACTTTGATCCCCATAATGCATCCATGTTGTATAATGCAATGATAGCTCCTTTAATTCCATATAACTTAAAAGGTGCTATTTGGTACCAGGGGGAATCGAATGTTGGAAGAGCTAATCAATATGAAAGAGTTTTTCCTGCCATGATACAAAACTGGAGAAATGAATGGAAATTAGGAGATTTTCCATTTTATTTTGTTCAAATTGCTCCCTGGAATTATGAAGGTGGAATGGATGGTACAGAATCAGGATATTTACGAGATGCCCAACGACGAACCCTGTCCCTTCCTAATACAGGAATGGCAGTAACCTTAGATATTGGTAATTTTAAAAACATTCATCCTGTAAATAAAAAAGACGTAGGTGATCGTCTTGCTTTATGGGCATTAAAAAATAATTATTTAAAAGAAATAGTGTGTTCAGGGCCTTTATATTTGTCTCACGAAATTATTGATAACAAGATTGAAGTTACTTTTGATTATGTTGGAGCCGGTTTGGTTTTTAAAGACAATAATACAAAAGGGTTTGAAATTTGTGGAAATGATATGCAATTTCTAGAAGCTGAAGCATATATTGATAATAACATTGTTGTTGTTACTCATCCACAAATTAATTATCCAGTTGCAGTTAGATATGCTTTTCGAAATAGCTCTGAAGCAACATTATTCAATATTGCAGGCTTACCGGCTTCTACTTTTACAACAGAAGCAGTATTACCCTAAATTAGTGAATTAGAGAATTATTGATTTAGTGATTTTATGAGTATTGGTATATTTGTACTATTTTTTAATTATTCTTGCTGCAAAATAATAAGATACATCAATACAATACTTAAATATTAATTAACCAAAACTTGAAATTCTACTCCAAAAATTCTTTCTAAAAAAATTGAATAAATTTACCTGAATTTATCTATTATAAATAATTAATTTTACAGCCTGTTATTAATCATTATTATAAAATTTATTATGGGAAACACGAACTTGCTTAATAAAGTAAAAGATAAAGCTAATCAATGGTTAAATAGTAATATTGATGAGGAATCTAAAAAACAAATCAGATATCTTCTTGAAAATGACGAAAAAGAATTAATTGAATCATTTTATAAAACCCTTGAATTTGGCACAGGAGGTTTACGAGGTATTATGGGAGTTGGTACAAACCGAATGAATATTTATACTGTTGGAATGGCCACTCAAGGATTATGTAACTATGTAAAAAAAGAATTTGCTGATCGAAAAAAAATTAAAGTTGCTATTGCACATGATAGCAGAAATAATAGCAGACTTTTTGCAGAAACCACTGCTAAAATATGTTCAGCAAATGGATTTAAAGTTTACCTTTTTAACGATTTACGCCCAACACCAGAATTATCTTTTGCCATTAAGCATTTAGGTTGTCAAACAGGGGTTGTTATAACAGCTTCTCATAATCCAAAGGAATATAACGGATATAAAGCATATTGGGAAGATGGCGGACAAATAATTGCTCCACATGATAAAAACATAATTAATGAAGTTGAAAAAATTCAAAATATTAATGAAGTTAAATTTGATGGGGATGATAGTAAAATTGAAATTATTGGAGATAAAATTGATGAAATATATCTAAACAAAATTGTGAAACTTTCGCTTTCACCTCAGATAATTAAAAAGCAAAAAAATCTTAAAATTGTATATACTCCAATTCATGGAACAGGTGTAAAATTGGTTCCAATGGCACTTAAAAAAATGGGATTTGAAAATATCCACCATGTGCCTGAACAAGACATTCCAGATGGAAATTTTCCAACGGTTTATTCTCCTAATCCTGAAGAATCAGCAGCATTGGATATGGCACTAAAAAAAGCAATTGAAATTGATGCTGATTTGGTAATGGCAACAGACCCTGATGCTGACCGGGTAGGAATTGCAGTGAAAGACGATAAAGGCAATTTCATTTTATTAAATGGTAACCAGGCCGCTACAATTTTGATTTATTATTTATTGACTAAATGGAAAGAAAATGGTAAATTAAAGGGGAAAGAATATATTGTTAAAACAATTGTTACCACGGAACTTTTAACCGAAATGGCTGAACATTTTGGTGTAAAGTATTACAATGTATTAACCGGATTTAAATATATTGCTGATATCATTAAAAACAAAGAAGGAAATATGACTTTTATTGGAGGCGGTGAAGAAAGTTATGGTTATCTGGCCGGTGATTTTGTGAGAGATAAAGACGCAGTTATGTCATGTGCATTGATTGCGGAAGCTACTGCCTGGGCAAAAGATAATGGTATGTCAGTATATGAGCTGTTGCTAGATTTGTATACCCAATTTAGCTTCTACAAAGAAAAATTAATATCGATAGTTAAAAAAGGAAAAGAAGGTTCGGAAGCAATTGCTAAAATTATGGATAATTTAAGAAATTCGCCACCAGATTCAATAAATGGATCTGATGTTGTATTAATACACGATTACGAAAAATTGAAAACTTTCGATCAGATCAGTCATTTACGATATGATATAAACCTACCTAAATCGAATGTTTTGCAATTTATTTTAAAAGATGGTTCAAAGATTTCCATCCGCCCATCAGGCACAGAGCCAAAAATTAAAATATATTTTGGGGTAAAAGATAAACTGGAAAAAAGGGAAGATTTTGAGAAAGTGGATGCGATCTTAAATCAAAGAATTGATAATATTATTAAAGATTTAAATATTAATTAGCTCTGAAGGAGCTATCGTATAAAAACAGGAAGCTTTACTGTTTCTTAGGTTTGGCTTTAACCCTTTCAGGGTTTAAGAATATTAAGTATTTTTATAAAAACCTTTAAT
>CAZBZX010000277.1:0-6305 GCA_964496465.1 uncultured Bacteroidales bacterium | reverse complement strand
CAGGAATGGATTTAGCAAATACCGAATTAAAAAGGAATTGTATGGCAAAAATCAAAATATATTTGGTTGTTGACATGATTAATTAGAATAAATGAATCAAATATATAAAATTATTCATCGTTATTAAATTAATAGCTTTTGCCTCAGTCCCCTAAATGGGTTTAATTGTTTCATCAATGCATATAATTTTTATGAATACCCATATTGTAAATTCAGTTGAAGAGCTTAAAGATATACTTATAAATTAGGTATTATTTGATTTCCCCTAATGCTATTGAATGTGAACCATTTACTTTTGCCATAATTTCACCTGCTTCATTTTTAAAATATCTTTGTTCAATTTCATTCGAATCAAGATGATCAATTAATGCTAATTTTTTAGAATTTAAAAAAGACTCAATTTGACCTTCCTCAATACCAAAAGTCCAATCTTCACCTGCCTTTTTAACTGTTTTGTAAATTTCTTTTTCACCATAATACCTATTTTCCTGTCTTAAAACAGAGGCATAAACATAGTCGAACACAACCTGGCTGCCTGGGCCAGCATTTTCATATATAAATTTGAAAGTGCTATCAACAGCTTTGTTATCCAAATACATGGTTAGACCTTCCAGGATGAATAAAGTCTTTCTCCCTTTCAAGAATTCATTTTCAAAAAGTTTAGAATAAATATCTTCTTTTATAAAATCAATTGACACATAAATGTTATTCTGAGGAATTTTAATCCCTCTTTTTTTCAGTTGCTTTTTTTTAGCTTCTTGTGTAATATAAGCATCAAGTTCAAATACTTTAGTATTTATTCCGGGTTTGAGAAACCGGATAGCTCTGGAGTCAAAACCAGCGCCAAAAAATAAAATCTGGTTAAAATTATTCAATAATGCTTTCTGAAAAATTTCATCTATGTATTTTGTTCGCCCGATAACATATTCGTAAATACCTTTTGGTGAACGGCTGGATTTTAAATTTAATAGTTTATATTTTATCAGGAATAAAATAAACTTTGGTAAAAGTTTAACAGAAATATCATCATTTGATTTATATTGAAAATCTTTGTCAAGAAACGAGGAAGCCCTGCACATGCAAGTATATTCGGCGGTCCTCGATACTTTGTGCTCTATCCTTTTTTTAGCAGCCATTTTATTCTGGTTTTATAAAACTTAATTGATACATTTTATTATTATCCAATAATTTTACCTGTATTTCTTTCATATACAAAGGAACTAAATCAACCGGAGCAATCAACCTTGCTTCATCAATATCTGATTTGTTGAAGTAATTTTTAACAAATGGCGTTTTCCTGTATTGTTTGGCAATACGTTTTTCTGTTTCATCAATAATAACAATTTTTGTATTCGGTTTGGCAACCCTTATCATTTCGTCAATAGAGCGTTTCCGGTCATTAAAAAAGTTGATTCCCCCAACATGAAAAACACTATCGAAAACTTCATCTTTAAATGGTAAATATTCTGCGTTTCCTTGAAAAAGTTCGATATCACGCTTCCATTTAGCTGCACATCTTTTACATTGCTTTAACATCCCTCTCGAAATATCCAACCCATAATAGGTTGCATTTTTATTAAGCACTTTTATGTTAAAACCTGTACCTACAGATGTTTCAAGCACTTTATAACCATCTTTCACTTCAACATCTTTTAACCATTCTTTTCTGAGTTTTTCCAAATCAATAAATAATGAATAAACCTTTTCTGCTATATTGCTTAAACGACTTATTTTGTCATAAAATTACTGGTATTTTTTATTTGAACCGTTAATCTTTTCAAAAACCAGAAAGTCAGTTATTCCGTCAATGATTGGTGCTCTATTTCCAAATTCATCAACCAATGCATTATTTTGTAGTTTTAATAACGTTTTGGTATACGGATTAAATAGTATATCAATTGTTTCATTAGATAACATAATAATTAAGTATTATTTTTTTTCTAATAGTACAGCATGACTTGTTCGAATCTTTAAAGTATTGACTTCATTAAAACCAGCATTTTTAGCAATATTAACTGAATTTGAAAATTTGCTAAGATTAACATGCCCTTTAGGTTCAGAAAAAAGTAATTTACCCCCGGGTTTTACCATTTTAAAAATTTCCTTAAAAAGGTATTCTTTATCAGGAACTTCATGTACAACTGCAAATAATAAAGCAAAATCAATTTGATTGTGTAATTCTTCAGGTTTGTATGATTTACTTAATAAAAGAGGTTTAATGATATGGTCGACTTTATATTTTTTTGCCCTTTTTTGAAGTTTGTTCAACATTTTTTGTTGAATATCAACACAATAAACATTTCCTTTTTCGCCCGTCGTCAGTGCCATTGGAATACTGAAATATCCCATTGCACAGCCGTAATCGAGGACATTCATTCCTGGTTTTAAATAGGAGCCTAGTATTTTATCAGGATTATGCTGGAATTTCCGAGTTGGTAAGATAAGAGTATAACCAAGCCACCATGGACAAATTCGATTCTTTTTTGTTTCCATTTTTGTTTTTTAGGTAAAGGAAGGGATTATTATAAGAAGCTACATTACTATTTCGGCGAGTTAAAAGTATAAATACGTAAATTCCATATATTTATCGGTTAGTGTTTTTCAAAGAATTAAAACTCTATTTTATAACTTAATATTGGAAGCACAATTACAGTATTGTTAAACTCTACTTTTTTCGTTTTATAATTGTATATATATCCACCGTAAGGTTCACCCAATAAATTTTTTATTTGTAATGCCCAAATACTTGAATAATTAAGTTTATTTTTTCTATATGTTATTGTTACATCCAGGTGCTGAATTGGTGGCAGTTGGTCAGCAAAAGCATTCGTTTCATCATAAACCACTTCTTCAAATTGTGAAGATAAATCCTGCATTATTGGGCTTATCCTTTCCCCACCAGTAAAGTTTATTTTTGTATTTACTCCTAAAATTTTGTTATCATTTAAATAAAATTCTTTACCAGCCAATATGTTAATTACATATTCTTTATCATATCTTGTGTTCCTCCAAATACCATCATCGCCTTTATATTTCGAGTCAAAAATTGAAGTTGTAATAAGGTAATAATAGTTGTTGTTAAAGAATTGCTCTATGGTAATATCGATTCCTGTATTTTTTCCAATAGTATTATTTGCCAGAGAATCCCTAAAAGACCAGTCTTGTTTAAAGTTAATTAATGAATATGAACTTGCTGGCTTTCCTGGAATATCATATAAAAACTGGTAATAAGGTTCTATTTTAATCCGTGTATTTGTATTTATTTTCCAATCGTAACCAGCAACAAAATGTAAAGCGTGTGATAATTTTAAATTTTTATTTGGGTATGTAACATTGTTTTCATCATTTTGTTGAATTAAGTATATTTTTAAATCTTCTCTTTGGGAGTGTTTTCCAAAACCAATACTCAAAGCATGATTAGAGTGAAAATTCCATCTTAGACTAACTCGAGGATCAATGGAGACATCCTTATTTAATGTAAAATAATTTGCGCTAATTCCTGGCAGTAAAGAAAGTGTATTTGAGATTTGGTGTTTTGATTGTACATAATATTCTATAAAATAGCTTTGTCCATTCTCATCTACAATTTTCTGATAGGTTAAAGGGATATTATGAATTGATCCCCTCATTTCTAAATTATATAATAATGAATGAACATTCGCACCTGTTTTAAGGGTATTTTTCGCATTTATTTTATAATTAATAAAAGAACTTAAGGTGATTTTTCCTGATTTATCAATAATAAGTGTATTCGGTTTTAATACTAGCATACTATCTAATCGGAGTAAATCCATTGTATTTGAAATTCCTGATGCTGAAATAGAAGTATTTAAATAAGCTTTTGATCCTAAAATAAACTTATGCATTAAACCTGTAGCTCCCATATTCATTTTCCAATCCTGATTTGTTCTATCCCAATCATTAGTCCAGTTTGAGGAATCTTTAATTTCAGGTTTCTGACTATTATCAACTGCTCCAATGCCCCAAAGAGAAAATGTCCCAGCATGATTTGTTGGAAAATTCAATTTAAATGAAAAATCCTGGTATTTTGATTGTTGATCGCCAACAGGGATGACATCAAATAATGCAAGCAATCCAGCGGTGGAATACCTGTAATTGAATAAATAGGATGATTTTCCACCTTTTTTAAATGGGCCCTCAGAAGCAAAATCTATACCTAATGCACCAGCTTGGAAAGTATGCTCCTTTTTTTCATTGTTACCATTCCGTAATTTCATATCAAAAACGCCTGCTAATGCATTGCTGAATTCAGCGGGAAATGCCCCTGTATAAAAATCGGAATTCGCCATAAGCTGACTACTAAAAACTGTAACTACTCCTCCACCCAAAGAATTGACTCCTGCAAAGTGGTTAGGACTAGGAATTTCAACACCTTCCAGTTTCCATAATACTCCTTTTGGAGAATTTCCTCGGATTATTATCGCATTATCACCGAAAAAACCCATAGTTACACCGGCAAATGAGGATACCATGCGGGCAGGATCATCCATTCCTCCAGCATACCTTCGGGTTTCTTCAACAGTAAAAGAACGTGCACTTATGGAAGCCATTGAATTTAAAGGAATGTCTTTTTTTACACGCACTACTAATTCATCAATACTTGTAATCGATTCTTTTAAGTCAACATTTATTGTCACTTCCTTTCCTGAACTTACTATAATTTCAGGTATCATTACCGGATTGTATCCAACATAACTTATTTGAATATTATATCTTCCTATCGGTACTTTTTCAATTTTGTAATAACCATCAGCATCAGTTACACTGCCTAAAACCGGAGATGTACTTAATACAATAACATTTGCTCCTGGCAGAGAAATTTGCGATTCTTTATCAACAACTTTCCCTTTAATGGTTTGGGTTAATTTATCAGAATCATCATTTGGTTTTTGCTTTTCTATAGGTTTAATAATTATTACCTCATCAACAATTTTGTATTGAAGGTTTTTACCTGCAAGAATTTTATTTAATACTTGCTCTGTTGTTGCATTTTCTATTTTGATTGATTGATTTTGATATTGATCTACATTAGTATTATTAAATAAGATGCTTTTACCGCTTTGTATTTTTAATTCAATTAATATTTCGCTTAATTTCACATCACTCATGGAAATATTTATAGCCTGTTCTTGAGCTTTTATAATTGTTGAGTAAACGCTAAATAGGATAAAAATTGATAGTTTAATTGCTTCCCTTTTTTGTATATTGTTTAATTCACTTTTCATTATAAGACGTTTTTAATGGATAAGATTTTTATTGATTTTATAAGGAGGGTGGCAGCACTCCATTTGAAATACTAAAAATTCCATCGCCATAAAAAGGAAGGGATAATATTAAGTATCGATTGCTCTTTATAATCGTTTATGTCATCGTCGTACATAGCCAAAAAGTGATTTGTTCGATTAGTTGCATTTAGCACATCTATTGCAAAAGTATGACTGGATTTTTTATTTATTTTATAATAAATTTTTGTATCTAACCTGAAAAAGGTTTTAAAACTTTCATTATAAGCATTTGTGGTATCATAAACGGCTTCACCCTTTAATGCTGAAGCCTCATAATTCAATGGAATTTTTCTCTCTCCCCCTGCACAAATTGCCCTGATATCAAAACCAAACGTATTTCTTTCACTAACAGTCCATTCATAACCAAGTAATATATTACCTATTGCATTTCCATTAAACATGGTATTTCTTAATATATTATCGCTACCTCGATATTTTGATTCAAACAGCGATAAGGTGAATAAATAATAAAAACCTTCATATAGAAATTTTTCCATGGTTATTTCTATTCCATAATTATAACCTGTTCCTTTGTTAACCAGGTCTTTAAAATTATAATCAGAAAAACTGGAACCAAAATTCAAAAGGGATTTAAATGAGCTGTCTTTTTCAACAGGTATATTATTTAAGTATTGATAATACATTTCTGTTTTTAACCGGTGATTTGTATTGAATAAATAATTATATCCTAAAACAACATGCTTGCTTCTTGTCATTTTTAAATTTTTGTTTGGTTTTTCATATATTTCATTAATTGTATCTTTTAAACTGGTTAAATGATAAATAAATTTTGGCTGTTGTTTGGAATGTAATCCAAATCCCAGACTTATTGATTGTTTAGCTGAAAAATTCCAGCTAATACTAAACCGGGGTTCAATGGAGTGATCATTTCCAAGTCCCGAATATTGGTAATGTAAACCTGTAACCATTGAAAATTCATCATTAAAGCGGTGCTTTAATTCTGCATATGTCCTGGTTAAGGGTACATTGCCCTCAATA